>NZ_JAAHHE010000035.1:0-52404 GCF_010692525.1 Moorena sp. SIO3B2 | reverse complement strand
GAATTAGACCAGTGGAAACCAGGTCAACACAGTGGCACCTTCAGAGGACCTAACCTAGCCTTTGTTACCGCCAAAGCAGCCTTGGAAATCTATTGGCAAGACGACAGTTTGTCAGCCTCCGTTAAACAAAAAGGAAGCAGAATGCAGCTTCGATTGGAACAGATCGCAAAAAATAACCCGGAGGCCGGTTTTTCCGTTAGAGGCAGGGGCATGATTCAGGGCTTAGACTGCAAAGATGGCAACCTAGCTAATCAAATCATCCGGACAGCCTTTGCTAATGGGCTAATCATGGAAACAGCTGGCGCACAGGGGCAGGTGATTCGATGTCTCCCGCCTTTAACAATTTCCGAAGAAGTATTAGAGAAAGGGCTAGACCTGCTCGAAAATAGTGTCAACCAAGTCATCCAGGAGACAGTTTCTAAAAAGTTAGTTGATTTAGGAGCATCTGTTTAATTGCTTATGACTGCTGCATTTGGAAATTCTCCAGAAGTCAAAACCCGGATAGAAAAAATTGAAAACATCTGTGGACGGGATATAGGTAATGGTATAGAGCCCCTTGTGGAGGCTGCCAAGGGGGGGCTGCTTGGTGCAGCTCGCTCCATCGCGGAACATCCATACCCCCATGTGGCTATTATTACAGGCTTTTTTATTCCCCACGGCACTCCTCCAGCGGCGGAAAATGATGGCCCCATCGGTTGCGCTCACCTAGCAGCGGGATTACTTAGAGTTGGAATCCCTGTCCGTCTAGTTACCGATCCTTTATGTCTTAATGCTGTCAAGGTTGCTGCTCGGGCAGCAGGAATACCAGCTCAAGTTCCTTTTGATGTTGTTCCTGTCGATGCAGGGAGTGCAGAAGATCCCTCCGTTTCTTCGATTGTGAATTCATGGCAAAGTGCTGAACCACCAGTTTCCCATGTTATCTCTATTGAAAGAGCAGGCCCGAGTTACGATGATGGTACTGTCCGAAACATAAATGGGGATGATATCACCGCTTATACCGCTCCTTTACATTTTCTATTTACCCTCAGTGAAATCATCTCCATCGGCATTGGTGATTTGGGCAATGAACTTGGTATGGGAACACTCTCTCAAGAGCTAATTGCCAAAACCATCAAGCATGGAGAACGAATCGCCTGTTATATTCCTTGCCATCACCCGATCGTTTGCGGTGTATCAAATTGGGGAGCAATGGGGTTACTCACTGCTATTGCTTTACTCCGACCGGACTTGAAATCTAAGTTAACTGAGGGATTAACCTTAGAGACCGATAAACAGATTTTGACAACTCTGGTTAATGAGGGAGCAGCGATAGATGGAGATACGGGATTGCAAGCTCTCACAATTGAGACTTTACCCTGGGAATATCATGGTAAAGTGTTGACAGAAATTTTAGAAACTGCTGGTTTGACAAAGTCAGTTTGAGAGAGCAGCTCCAATGCTTTCCTCCAAAATATCTAGCCCTTGGGTCAAAGTGTCGGGATCAATCGTTAATGTAGACTGAAGATTAATCACTTCTTTGTTCACTCCCATGGGTTCAAAGATTAAACCCCGCTTGAAAGCTTCATTACTAACTTTTTTAGCCAGCCCCTTTTGTTCACAGGCGATTCCTTGAATCAAACCAAGTCCTCGATGTTCGCCGCCGACTTCTGGATAACGAGTGATCATGTCTTTGAGTCGGCTCTTCATGACCTCACCTTTGTCCGCGATTTCCTGGGCAAAAGTATCTGTCTCCCAGTACTCGTCGAGAGCAGCTGTGGCAGTCACAAAAGCTAGATTATTGCCTCGGAAAGTCCCACTGTGTTCCCCTGGTTTCCAACAGTCTAAATCAGGTCGAATCAGCACTACAGCCATCGGGTTTCCATAGGCGCTTAAAGATTTAGCCAGACAAACTAAATCAGGTTTTAACCCTGCCCGCTCAAAGCTAAAGAAAGGACCAGTTCGACCACATCCCACTTTAATATCATCAACAATTAGCAAAATTTCTCGCTCTTGAGTGATCTGGGCAAGGCGTTGCAGCCAAGGAACACTAGCCACATTAATTCCTCCCTCAGATTGAACAGTTTCTAGGATAACTGCTGCGGGTTTTTCCTGATTTATGCTCAGGTCATCAACCAGTTTTTCTAAGTAATCAAGACTGTCGTCTTTGGTGCCATTTTTATCCTCGAACGGCACCGTTAAGACATTACCGAGGGGAATGCCCGCAGCCTTTTGATAGGTCGGATTAGGTGTAACAGCTAGGGCACCTAAAGTATGACCGTGGTAGCCTTTGGTAAAACAGATCACTGTTTTTCGACCAGTCACTTTACGGGCTAGCTTCAAAGCAGCCTCCGCAGAATTAGTCCCTGTAGGACCGGTAAACATAACTTTATAGTTTAGTCCTCGCGGTATTAAGATTACTTCCTCGAAACGTTCTAGAAACTGCTGCTTGGCAGAGGTGAACATATCCAGGCTGTGGGTGATGGCATCTGACTCAATGTATTCGAGGAGACGCTTTTTGAGCTTGGGGTTATTATGTCCGTAGTTGAGGGCACCAGCACCTGCCAAGAAATCTATATAAGTACGCCCACTCTCATCTATCAAGGTATCTCCCACTGCCTTGGTAAAGACTGTTGGAAACAATCGACAGTAGCTTCGGACTTCTGACTCAAGCTTGGTGAAAATGTTCATATGCTAAACCTGCCTATTGTTATTATTTTCAAGTAGGTGATACAATTATGTGTGGTGTACCAAACGCGAAGCGATTCCATTTTATTCACTTTACTTTACGAACACCGGAACCTATAAAACTATATACTATTTAGGGGGACTATAGCAATCCTAAGTCATTTGTGAAAACCAAAATTATCCTTAAAAATCTTATAAGGCACAACAACTGGTATACCCTGATAAAAGAGCAAGTTGAACAATTCAAATAGGATTGCTATAGTCTAAATTTTGATCAGTATCAGAAACCAACAAGAGCGTGGAATTAACTGGGATTAACTATGCAAAAAAGTAGATTTACCGAAGCTCAGACCGAGGCATTGTTTGATGATCGCGAACGAGACCAACGTTTCCGCAGTTTCTGGGATCCAGAAGGCAGTCTCCACTGGGGTTATTTCGAAAACTTAGCCAAGGCTCGGCCTGAGGACTTTGTGCCAGCCTGCAAGCGCTGGGATGAATATATGCTGGAACAGAGCGGTATTACTGCCGACTCCCGGGTACTAGAAGTTGCTTGTGGAAATGGCAACGCTGCCGTTTGGCTGGCTCAGCAAACGGGATGTGAGGTAGTAGGAATCGATATTAGTAGCAGTTATATCGAGAATGCTCGAGCTAAGGCTAGTAATTTCCCCTCTTTGCGGGTGAGCTTCCAAAAGGAATCAGCCCTTAACCTACCTTTTCCAGATGGCTCCTTTACCCATGCCTGGAGTCAAGGCGCTCTTTACCACATCCACGAGCTTGATAAAGCTCTGGCGGAGGTTCACCGTGTCCTAGGGGTAGGAGGAATCTTCCTGTTTGATGACTTGGTAACACCAATTGAGGAAGTTAGTGAGGCAGCCCGCAAGCACGTTTACAACCGACTGCTGTTTGAGCCGACATTTAGCCCCGAAGTCTATGCAGAAAAACTCACTGAGATCGGATTTAACGTTTTGCAGGTAAAGGACTTGAGCGCACACCTGAACAAGAGTTACGAACTGGTGTCTGAGCTGGCTCGGGAGGGCTATCCAGATTTGAGCGCTGCCTTTAAGAAAACCCAGGAGGCAATTGCCGCTGGTGAGTTAGGCTGGTGCTTTTGTCTGTGTGAAAAGGTTAGCGATCACTAATCCGTAACAAGTTAAGACAGCTACGCCATATATTGAGTGTAGATTGAGTGTATATTAAGTGTAGCTTGAGTGGATGCGATTGACCTTGGCCTTTTGGCCACGCTACGCGAATGGTCACGCTTTGCGATGCTCGGTACGAGCCGCTACGCGATCGCATCCAGAGACTGGGCTATACACCCAATCACTCCTCAGCAGTTTTGGTTAAAAACAATACATCTTACCCCTAACCAGGGCAACCGGCTAAAATAACAAGTGTTGAGATTTGTGTATCCCTGACCGGCATAGGGAAAGCTTATGGCTGCCGCTGTATTAATCCAGAACCTCCAAAAACGCTATGGAGATGTCCAAGCTGTCAAAGACATCTCCTTACAAGTCGAACCGGGTCAAATTTTTGGCTTACTCGGTCCTAATGGTGCCGGTAAAACCACCACCATTCGTTGCCTATGCACTCTCACGGCACCGGACGCTGGAAAAATTGAGGTATCTGGCATTTCAGTACTACACAATCCTAGGGCAGCACGCCGCCGCCTAGGCTATGTAGCCCAAGAAGTTGCCCTAGATAAGGTACTCACTGGTAAAGAACTACTCCAATTGCAAGCTGACCTCTATCACCTCCCCAAAGCAGTTGCCAAAGAACGCATCAATAAACTGCTTGACATTTTGCAGCTCAAGGAGTATGCCAATAAAAAAACGGGCGTTTACTCTGGTGGTCTGCGTCGGCGGCTGGACTTAGCCGCTGGCTTACTCCACCAACCCGATGTTTTAGTACTAGACGAACCCACAGTAGGTCTTGACATTGAGAGCAGATTTGTGGTATGGAAACTGTTGCAAAAGTTGCGAGACTCAGGAACCACATTACTAATCACCAGCCACTACCTCGAAGAAATAGACGCATTAGCTGACCAAGTCGCAATTATTGACAAAGGCTTGATCATAGCTGAGGGGACACCATCTCAGTTAAAGGATAGTGTTGGAGGCGATCGCATTACCCTGCGCATCCGGGAATTCTGCCCCATGGAAGAAGCTAAGGAAGCCAAAGATATGCTTCAGTCCTTGCCCTTTGTGCGAGAGGTGATTATTAACAGCAATCAGGGCAATTCCCTTAACCTTGTGGTTAAACCCCAAAGCGATGCCTTAATGATCATTCAGCAAGCCTTAAAAGACGTTAGTTTACCAACCTTTGGCATTGCTCAGTCGCGACCTAGCCTAGATGATGTTTACCTGGCTGCCACAGGTAAAACCCTGATGGATGCTGAACTGGCTGAGGCTGGGAAACGGGATCCCAAGGCAGAGCGTAAACAAAATATGGCCTAAAGGAGAGATAGGACAGAGCTTAGTGGAAAGTAAATAAAGATTGCTCCAATTATTGTAAGAATCTATTGTAGAAATAAATATGAGTGAAACCTTTACCCCTCCTAAATCCGACCTTAACTGGCAACCAGACCTTACTGCACCAATCCCAGTCAATGATACTCCTGGTGTAAGTGAATTTATCCAAGAAACCCTAGCCCTAACCAAACGCCTGTTTATTCAGCTGCAACGGCGACCTTCTACCTTAATGGCTGGTATTATCCAGCCCCTAATGTGGCTAATCCTATTTGGGGCATTATTCCAAAACGCTCCTCAAGGGATTTTTGGCGAGAGTTTGAGCTATGGCAAATTCCTAGGTGCAGGTGTGATTGTGTTTACCGCCTTTGCTGGAGCACTCAATGCTGGCTTACCGATCATGTTTGACCGGGAATTTGGTTTCCTCAACCGCTTACTCGTAGCTCCGTTAGTATCTCGTTTCTCTATTGTTGCAGCCTCAGCCATATATATAATCGCTCTGAGTTTGTTGCAAACTGTGGCAATTGTCACCGCCAGTGCCTTTTTAGGAGCCGGTTTACCCAACCTAGCTGGTCTGGCTATGATTGCCTTGATTGTATTCTTGCTGGTGGTGGGAGTCACAGCCCTCAGTCTAGGACTAGCATTTGCTCTACCGGGTCACATTGAACTAATTGCAGTCATTTTTGTTACCAACTTACCCCTACTGTTTGCCAGCACAGCCCTTGCTCCTCTGTCCTTCATGCCGAAATGGTTACAGGTAGTAGCCAGTCTTAACCCCCTCAGCTATGCCATTGAACCAATTCGCTATCTCTATCTCCACAATGACTGGTCTTTTGGTAGTCTTGTGATGCAGGCTCCTTGGGCATCTATTACCTTTGGCCAATCCCTATTGGTATTGCTTGGTTTTAGCACAGTCGTATTACTCGCAATTTCTCCACTACTGAGCCGCCGCTTGTAACTATTCACCCTAGAGCCTTAGCCATAGGCCGGTGTTACCCTTGCTAGCCGGGGGCGGGGAGATGGGGAGATGGGGAGATGGGGAGATGGGGAAAACCCGAAAGACCTCACTGCATCCCGACTCCCTACTCCCTACTCCCTACTCCCGCGCAACCCATAAATTTGTACCTCACCCAATTGAAAACTGCTAGAAGCCATTGCCAATAATCTAGTAGTTGAGTTGATAGCTTTTTGTTGATGGTTGATGCTTGACGGTTGACTATTGACAGGGTCGCGTCAACCGTCCAAAATGAACCTGTAACAATTGTGCAGGTTAACTCAGGTTAACTCAGGTTAACTATATATAATTCTATAGCAGTATACCAGCGAGATTTATCCATTGAGGGGGGATTCCTATGACGATCAGCAACCAATCTGTTGTTACTGTAGCTGTATTGAGTGTAGCCCTTGGCATTACTACAGCGTTACTGCACGGGTCCGCTACTGCCCAAAGTATAGGTACTATTCGAGCGGATGAAAATTTTAATAACCCTAACGAGCAAGACACATTTGGGGGGTTTGGAGACAGTGGTTTCAACGCTTTTGATTTAATCCATAATGCCCAATTGGGTACAGTTGATATCGATCAGTTCAATCAGGGACAGTCTCAGAGACTAGACGATGCTGCTTCTGAGTTTCGGCGTTTACAGTTGGAACGGTTGCGCAATCCCCAACTAGCATATCCAGAAAACCAATATCCACAAAACCAACCTACTACATCTGGGGCTAGCGAAAGTTACCGATAATCTTAGAGACTTTGGATCAGGTTTGGATCAGGTTTGATATCAACTCCGGTTAATCCCTTGGTTTACGGGTTATCCCATGGATGGTATAGCAGTTCTCAATACCCAATTGAGAACTGCTATTTTATGATATAAACTTTGGGAAATCAAGCTAAGGAATCACAGGAGATAGACCTTGAGGTAAACGTTTTAGGCATCGGGCAATTATCCCAGCTGTAGTTTAACATTAGATGCAAGATATGATAGATTCCTGTGTGAATCAAGTTTTCTAAATACAGCTTATGCTCTGAGGATAAGTGACGTAATTCTTGGCTTTTTGATGATGGTTCAATCTTGTCTAGGGCTTCGTAATGATTCGGAATTCTGCTGAGGACATAAGCAATTAAATCCTGGCGTATTTTAGACTGAGAAAACACGTCTTGATAGGGAAACTCCGGATACGTTGCTAAGACGTTTTCAATTTCTTGAATCACTATCGGTGTAGTTACGTGAACAAGGGTTTTACCCATCGTTTACACTCCTTTTGCAAACCGATTTATTATGGCGAACTGGTTTTTTAATTAGTAAATAGCTTGTTTTAAGCCCTGTTTGAAGTCAAGGGAAGTATTCTTAACTGCTGATTAATTGCTGCTAACAGTTCCCGACTATCTACAGGTTTGGTTAGATAATCATTGGCTCCAAGTTCCTTAGCGCGAGCATAGCCATCCTCCTTTGACTGACTGGTTAGAAATATAAACGGTGTTTTCGCTGTCTTTAACCTATCTCGTAATATCTGGAGAAGCTCATACCCATCAAGGGATGGTATATTAATTTCACAAATAATTAAATCAGGTCGGACAACTTTAGCTAAATTTAAACCGAGCCAACCATCGTCTGAAGTAAGGACATTAAATCCTTCTAATTCAAGTAAATCGGAGAAATTTGAGCGCAATACTTTATCATTTTCAATTAATAAAATTGTTTTGTTCATCGCTCCAGGCTTTATAAATTCATGATCAAGATTAATCCCCAACTTGCATAATCCGTTCTAGCAAGAGGCGATCGCTAGTTGAGCTACCGAACCATAACTTATCTTTTGCCAGAGTACTGAGAGATAACTGACCATTCGGTTCAATGCTAAAATCTTGACCCAACACTAACCCTTGCTCCTGAAGCTTCTTGATTGCGACAGCCATCGCTACTGCCACTAAGTCAAGTTCGGGCATCAAATAATCGGGATGACGCAATAGCCAGTAACAAGCATCAAGGTTAATCTCTGGTAGTCGATAAACCGCTGCCAGTAAGACTTGCTCAATATAAGTGGGACTGGGTAAAACAGTCAGAAAGTCTTTAAGAGATTTGATAAATGTTGAGTCTTGACTCTGAAATACATCCACAGCTAATCCGATGTATGACTCATAGTCCTGGGCTTGGCTGGTGGTACCCATGTTTCCTTCCTTGGTCAAAAGCAAACTGTTGATACCCAGGACAACTGGTGTGAAGGTTTGTCTCCTCTGGTGCTCTGGGTGGTGAGGATAAGCTAAATCGATCGTAGGACTGATCGTGGGACTCAGGGATAATTGCTCCAAAGGAGTGGCGTTGGAACAATTACTGGAACTGCTACCTTTGTTTGAAAAAATCATACCCATACCCCGAAGTTCAACCCAAGATCGATTTACCTTACCTACAAATACAAATTAGGGCGCAAATGTGAAGATACTGTGATTGGGTAGGCTACCAACTTAGGGGTAATCTGTAAGATCTCAAAGGTGAGTGCTATCGAATCGGGAGCATCCCAATTATGCAAATCTTAACCAGAGGTCGAGGGGGGATATCTCGGGGATACCGAAGATGGGGAAGATTCCGAAGATGGAACTGAGGTGATGTTCCATCATACCAAGTTAATTCATACATCGCACCTTCTTCCCCCTCCTGCTTGGGAATGGTGATATCTTTGAACCCAGGGCAAATGCATCTAAAGTATAGAATCCTTACCATCAAGACAAAGATTTCAAGATTCATACGCAAAACTACGTTATAGTATGAATCTGATATGCAGTAAGCATTTCAAAATAAGATACCTTTACCCTGGGGTCTAAGAAGGCAATGCTCTAACAAAGCTTGGCCATTCGCTACGCGAATGAACACATTCACAGAAGCTTTAGAAGCATAACGGAGCCGCCATGTCTGATCGCGCATGTCAATTGGCTCAAGCAGAATCAGGACGTGTTTGCTGCTTACAAAGCCTCTTTGGGCTATGTTTGGTCTTGATTTTTGTCTAAGTTCCGATAGGAGAAAGAATTTAGGAGAAAATATTCATCAGAACTATGTCTAGTTTAAGAAAAGAAGGATATCTTCATTTGCAGTTGGACGACGGATCAATAAAGCCTAAAAATCCAGATTTTTTGAATTACTGGAATCATTTAGTAACTGATCCCTATATTGAAGGCGATCATAAATTTAGGCAGAGAAGATATTCAAACATAATCTTTCACAGAAATAGTGAGATTGAATATTTGAGATCAACTTATTTTCAGGGAGAGAGATTTAACAGGCTGTTTGGAGGTCAAAGCAGAATTTTTGAAAAGATAGATGACAATTTATTGACTGATCCAATTTTCATTGACTTAATAAATTATGATTTTTGTTTTTTCTTAAAACATGGCCTTATAACTAGTAAGGAATATAATATGGGAATTCACCAAATTAGAACTCTTACTACAGCCCAAAATACTGGGCGAGTAACACCTGAAGGTATCCATAAGGATGGGCATCCTTTTTTCGCAATTCATTTCATAAATAAAAGTCAGATCACAGGAGGAACTACTAAAATATATGACAACAATCTGAAGTTAATAGAAGAAATAAACTTAAGTAATTTTGGAGAGACTATCTTTGTCCTTGATACTCTGGTTTACCATGGAGTAACAGATATAAAACCATTGCCTGGAAGTGATAAAGGGTTTCGAGATGTTTTGATAATAGAATTTTATTAAAGATGGCAATATATACTAATATAAGCTCTTTTGAGTTAGAAAAAATAGCTTCATACTATGGTATTGAAGCGATCAATTCTTTTCCTATTAATGGAGGAAATGCTAATTCAAACTACTGCTTACAGTCTAAAGATGGAAAATACATAGTAACTGTCTTTGAAGAAGCTTCTCTAGAAAAAATATGCACGATGGGGTATCTTCTTCAATATTTAGAAAGATACAAATTCCCCACTTCTCAAGTTCAAACAACTTATTCCGATAAAATAGTAACTCAATGGCATGAAAAACCTGTTCTAGTCAAGAAATGGATTAACGGAACAGTGCCTACTTTATTAAACGAAACTCTCTTAGAACAGGTTGGTCGTGTTATGGCACAACTACATAGAGTTCCTGCTCCTCCTTATTTACCTCAGTCACACGATTATGGACTGGAGCTTTTTTCAACAGTTTTTGGCAAGTCAATTGATCTGTCTTATGAGTCATGGCTCAAGAATCAGTATCAAGATCTCAATTTTTTATTGCCCATTAAGTTACCAATGGGCTTAATTCATGGTGATCTTTTTTATGATAACATTTTATATGAAAAAAATAACTTGAAAGCCTTTATTGACTTTGAGCAATCTTGTTACTATTACCTCTTATTTGACTTGGGAATGGGAATCCTTGGACTATGCCAAAACCAAGAAAAAATTGATATTGTTAAAGCGAAATATTTCATCAAGGGATATGAACAGGTTCGCTCGTTAGAGCCTCTAGAAAAAGAGCTTTTACAGGTATTAATCGGTTATGCGGCAACTGCAACCTCTTTCTGGAGATTTTGGAAGTATAATATTCATTCACCTAATATAGAGTTGAGAAATGAGCATTGGAAGATGGTTAGGATAGCTGAGGATGTAAAAAGATGTAGGCAAGAAGATTTCCTATCAATATTTGATCCGGCTTGATTTCTCCAGAGCTAGGGATGATGCCTGTTCAAGTGTTAAATTAGACCGAATAAAACGGGGGAAATGCTGGAACTCGTCGGATAAAATAAAAGCATGACCGGCATGAGCTCCACTCCTGTCTACCATTAGAACTCTTGCAAAAGTAGCGATCGCTACTTTTCAAGAGATATTATCACCTATCTACATCCCAAATACCCATAGGTAGATCTTTAAGATTGGGTTTATAGCGAGATCTAGGATCTTCATAGCAGCCTAGGAGTTGATTCCAAACAGGGTTATCTGTTTTTTTATGTCTTCTAAAAATATCCCGTGAAGCCAGCCATCTAAAACTATATCCATAAAAAAGAGCTTTCCTTGTAACGCTAGAGATATTTGGGCTTCGAGCATGCCAAACCCTTCGATCGAAAAATACAGCATCTCCTGGGGCAACAAGCATCGGGACTGCTTTTTCAAAATCTGCTTTGGAAAGAGATGATCTTTCCATCTTGTGGCTCCCAGGAATTATCAGAAGATTTCCCCGATTTGGCTTTGATACATCACTGAGCCAGTAAGAAACCTTGACAGAAAACATATGAGTTTTCAATACATTGAGATCCATTTCTATGATGTCACTATCTCGATGCCATTCTAGCTTCTCTATCGGCAATGGTTGTTCACCCGGTAAGTTGACATCTAAATGAGAATGGAATAAGAAAATGTTAGAGCTTAATAGGTTGACAACTTTAGTGATAGTTTTATCCCAATCTAATAGATTAAGAAAGAAATCTTCTTCTTCTACAAAGTCAAACAAGTGAATAGATTGAGATTCTGGCTCTTTCTGTTTGTGCTTTCTCCATAAATCATCGACCTTCTCTAAAGCTAATGTCACTACATCATCAGGTAAGACGCCTTTCAGTATTAAGTATCCATTGTCATCAAAAAAAACTCTTTCTTCTTCTGTTAGCGGGTAATGCTTATTAGTCTTTTCAGTCATTCCTAAAGTCTCAGTTAAATTAATGGACAAAACTACGTGAAAAAATCGTTGTCATTGCTTCTTGAGCTTGACAGTCTAGATTGATACTTGCTTGTGATTTAGAGTTTCGATATCTATCATACAAATAGTCTTGACTCCATTCTTGATGCCGATTGGCTAGCTGTATTATACTATCTGCTATGAATTTAATTTCTTCATCCATCATGACAGGGTGGAGGGAAACTCTAATCCACCCTAATTGTGGGTTGTGCTGCTGGTTATAATTGAACCTATCCTCTTGACTTTCTGGCTTACCTTCTTTTAGAAGACTATACCCGTAGCTTCCGGGTGCTGCACGACTGGCTTTGCACTGTATTGCAAATTTATCGTTGAGCAATCTTGCTCCTATATACGAGTCCAAATTTTCTATATAAAATGAGATAATAGGAAGTCTATATCGATGCTGAGATGCCATAATATGAAGGTTAGGGATTATTTCGAGTTTCTTCCACAGCATATTCAAAAGTATCTGATCTCGTGAGAGTATTTTGTCAACCCCCATCTCTTCTTTCAAGCGAATACACATAGCTGCTCTTATTGTCTGGAGTAATGCCGGAGTTCCGCTGTATTCTAGTCTTTCAATTTCTTTGATAGTTTTGTAATTGTCAAAATGCCTTGGTTGATTTTCTCTAGACTCTCCCCTAAAGAGGAAGTTCACTTGATGATAGAGTTTTCTGTTAAATGCTAAGACACCACAGGAACCAGGTCCTCCCAAGAATTTATGAGATGAGAAAAAAATAGCATCTAAGTGAGTATTCTCTTGAGGAGGGTGCATGTCAATATCAACGTATGGGGCAGAGCAGGAAAAATCAACAAATATGAATCCTCCGGCTTCATGCATGATTTTTGCGATAGAGTTAAATGGTGGACTTATACCAGTAAGATTAGAGCAGGCTGTGACTGACGCCATCTTGAGGGGAAATTCCCTATACTTGTGTAGAAGTTCCTGCAAATGCCCAAGGTCAACTAGCCCAGTACAATCGGGATTAATGACTTCGACTGTTACGTCAGTCTCCATCCAACTATCATGATTGGAATAATGCTCCATATGTGTTACAAATACCACTGGCTTTTTGTTGCTCGGGAGAGATTGCGTGACATTTGTTTTTGGTGTCAATCCCAGCATTGTCTGAAACCTTTTGATTAGCATAGTTGCACCTGATGATGCAGTAATAATAATATCGTCTATACTGGCATTGATATGTTCTGCAATAATTTTTCTGGCTGTATTGTATGCATGTGTCATTGCTGTTCTTGTGTAATTGACTTCGGCTTCAGTATTCGTGATCAGGGGCATTATTTCTTGCTGTATTCTGGCCTCAATAGGCAGGTAATTTCGTCCACTTCCAGCCCAATCTGCATACACTATTTTTTGATAACTGCCATCAGCAGTCGGTATGGTTTTATTGACTCCAGCCATGCCGGTTCTAAACTGTAAAAAGTGTTTTTTCATTCTTTTTTATTAAGAAAATTAATGAGTTAGGTAGTGCCTTGATGCTATCCATATTATAAGCTTTTTTAAAACTCCACTACACAAGGTTGGACTGATTTTTTTTAAAAAATCCTGCGATTCATAATAGCCGGATAGACTTTCTTTAACTCAATAGTTATTTTTTGATAATGATATCCATGGTCAAGCAAAATAGTAATTTTAGTAATGTTGACTGGCTTAGATTTGAATTAATCAATATTGACTGGAGTTTCTAAGGGGGTGACATGAGCCCTAAAAAGCTTAGTATATAAGGCTTTTATGCCAATGACATCATGGAAGATACAGTCGGAAATTAACCCTCGATTCATTGTCTTGATGCAAAGCGCGAGTGGGGTAAACCCCCGCAGGTCGGCGCTGCATCGCTTTCTGGAAGCTCAAACCCTTATAACATAGTCCAAGGTCGCACCTCAGCCATGCAAAGCGCGAGTGGGGTGGCCTCCTTTGACCGCGTTGCATCGCTGTGTTTAATTTGTTGTCCAGATATTGTGGCGCAAGTCAAAGCGATCGCTTTCACGAAAATGAGAGTTATTAACTTTGTTGCAGCAATTAATCACAGGGTAAGCTTAATAAGCAGACTAATTTACCAGCAATTAATCCTAATCAAGTTCCTTATGATTTGCTGCCGGTTTGGGAGTTTTAATAAAACCTAACACTCCGATGAGTCAATCGAGCCAATTAAGAATCCCTTGGATTTCCTCGACCAATTCCATAGGTTTAAACGGCTTGGTAATAACTCCAGTTACCCCCAAATCTAGAAACTGCTTTTGCTCGCTGCTCCTAGCTTTAGCGGTTAGCAAAATTGTTGGGATATCCGCCGTTACTGCATTAGCTTGTAACTGTCGAAAGGTAGCCGGTCCATCCAGCTCGGGCATCATGACATCTAGCAGAATAGCATCAGGCTGATCTGCCTCAGCCTTAGCTAATCCCTCTTTACCAGAAGCAGCTGTCAACACTTCCCACCCTGCTGCTGCTTCTAGAGAAAATTGGATGATTTCTCGAACCCCATCATCATCATCAATCACTAAAATGCGCTTAGTTGTCATGGTGATCACCTTCTGCTGCTGCTGCTGTTTGTTGTGGTAAGGTAAAATAAAAACTGCTGCCTTCACCAACAGTACTCTCAACCCAGATTTTTCCTCCGTGCTGCTCCACTATATTACGGCAAATCGCTAACCCCAAACCCGTCCCTCCTTTTTTACGGGCATCGGAGGCATCAACCTGTTGAAAACGCCCGAATATGCTTTCAAGTTTGTCAGCAGGAATTCCCCTACCTTGGTCTTTAACAGTAAATAAGATAGTGGCACTGTTTGGGTCAAGGGGTGAGGTGGTTTCTAGTTCCTCTGGGTGTTGCAGTTCCACTGTTAACCATAGACTAGAACCTCTGTCTGAAAATTTAATCCCATTGCTAAGTAAATTGGTTATGACTTGAATAATGCGATCGCTATCAGCCTCGAATTCAATCTCAGATTCAATGGCTTGGGGCGAGACTTCCAATTTAATCCCAGCTCGATTAGCCATCACCTGCACCTGATCAACAGCTTTAACCATCAACTCAGCTGCATTCACTGGCTGCTTCGACAAACGGATCTTACCAGATTCCAGACGTTCGAGTTCCAAAATATCGTTAACTAGTCGCACTAAACGCTCAGCACTGTCAGCGGCAATGCCAATCACACGCTGTCCTCGTTCAGACTGAGGTTGAATTAGACCAGTTGATAACAGGTTCAAGGCACCATGAATCGAGGTTAAGGGGGTACGGAGTTCGTGGCTGACCACGGAGGTGAATTCATCTTTCATCCGTTCAATAGCGTAGCGCTCGGTAATATCTTCCCCAATACTCATGGTGCCAATTGCCTCTCCTTGGACATTTTGGAGTAGGGTATTATTCCAAGCAATAATTTTTTCTTGCTTTGACTTAGTTAGAATCGAGTGCTGATAGTGGGATTGAAAGTCTGGATCTAGGATGTCCTGGAAGTATTGCTGTACTGACTGTTGCTGGGAATTGGGTAGGAAGTTTTCAAACCAGTCCTTGCCTAAAACTTCTGCTGCTGTGTACTTAGTCAATTCTAGGAAGAAGGGATTGACATACTCCACCTTACCCTGTCGGTCTAGTCCCACCACCACCAGTCGCACATTTTCGAGAAGGCTGCGCCACCGTCGCTCTGATTCCTGTAAACTAGCAATTAACTGGGTACGTTCTTCTTCAAATCGTTTGCGTGAACTAATATCTCGCTGCAACACTAAGATATAACTAATGTTTCCTTGGGTATCATGAACCACTGAGCAGGAGGAGTCTGTGGTAAGAACAGTGCCATTTTTGCAGACAAACTCAATTTCTTGACGATGGGTTCCCTGCTCCAGTAAAACTGGAAACTCTTGCTGGCAAATGTTTTGGTATCTGGGGGTAAAGAACTCTTCTAACCGATTACCGATCAATTCTGATTCAGAATAACCGGACTGCTGGATAACAGCGGGGTTGACTTGCTCAATCATGCCCTGAGTATCTAAGATATGGATAAAATCTGGGGCAGATTCAAACAACGAGCGGAATCGTTGTTCACTTTCGAGTAAAGCAGCTGTGCGCTGTTGAACCCTAATTTCTAATTCTCGATTGAGTTGTTGCAGTTCAGCTTCTTGCTGTTTACGCTTGGTGATATCCGTAGTGATGCCGTGAAGATGTACAGAGGTGCCATTATCACGGATAACCACATGAGCGCGATCGTTCAGCCAGCGAATTTCTCCATTACTGAGCTGAATTCTATATTCTAAATCCCACGATTCACGACGGTTTTCTTGAACAGCTCGCCATGCCTTCTCAACACGATCACGGTCTTCTGGGACAATAAACTGTCGCCATAGGTTGTCTTGATCGCTGAATAGCTCGAAAGTTGGGCGACCGTAAACTTGCTCGAAGGCTATATTAACATAGCGCAGTATCCCAGAAGGGAGTGATACTGACCACACCACGTCTTGAAGAGAACTCATAATTGCTTCGAGCCTCTCTTGGTTGGACTTTAGCGCCTTTTCATTTTCTTGCAATGCTTCTTCTGTCTGCTTGCGATCGCTAATATCCGTAATTGAGCCAACCACTCGCACTGGATCACCTGCTTCATTCCAAAGTGCTTGTGCCTGGTCAAGAATCCATTTGTAACTGCCGTCGTTGCACCGTAAGCGATACTCTTGAACGTAATAGGAGGTTTTCTGAGCCAAGTGATCCTCCATGGCTTTGATCACCTGGTCTAAATCATCGGGATGGATGTGTGTCCGCCATTGATGGTTATAGTTTCCGATGTCGTAGCTTTCATCATACCCCAGCATTTCCTTACATCGGCTGGAGAAAAAGGTTTCATTGGTTTTGGGGTTCCAGTCCCAAATTCCCTGATTAGCTCCGTGTAGTGCTAATTGCCAGCGTTGCTCACGTTTCCGTAAGGATTGCTCTGTCAAAATACGCTCTTCAATTTGAGATTTTAGCTCCTGGTTGAGCTGCTCAAGTCCAGCCAGACTAGGTGAATTTTGGATTCGAGGTAGAATAAAGTAGAATTTTATGGCAGTGTAGACAGAAACTATAGCTGTAATTGCTTTAATAGAGCCTGATAGCCAGTAAGCTGGATCCCAAACGGTCCATACTTCCATCAGGTGAGTGGTGCCACCGCAAATAATAAACGCCCCAAACAAAATCAAGAGTCCCTTGAAAGGCAGATTCTGCCGCTGCCTGATCAAGTACACTAGCAGTATAGGAATCACATAGTAGACTAGGGTAATGAGAGTATCACTGATCAGGTGTAGCCAGATTACTTTAGGCTGCCCAAGGTAGCAGTTACTTTGGGAAATAAAGGTTTCGGCCAATAAGATATAGTCAAAGAAATTGATCATAATTAGGTTGACAATTGACATGATTGCTGACAGTCAACCGTTAACCATCAACTGTGAATAAAATGTGATCAACTCTACTATGTCCGATCTGCCAATTCTACGTCCACTAACTGACCAGGGTTATTTATTTATCTGACAACATTTGATTTTTCTGTGCTATCATCTTAAGTCTTAGTTGACTGCGCTCAATGCGATTCAACACGCGAGCCAATAGCTCCGGGTCTCTTATTGGCTTTTGTACGTAATCATCTGCCCCTGCCATAAACACTTGCTGCAAAGTTTCAGCATCTTGAACAGCAGAGAGAAACAACACGGGTAACTCACCCCAGCGAGGGTCATTGCGTACCACCTGGCACAGGTCAATACCACTAAACTGCGGCATTTCCACATCCAAAATCAGTAAGTCGGGAGTACACTGCTCTATGGTCTCCCAGAACTGTTGTGGATCGTTTAGCAAAGTCAATTGGAATCCCCAAGGTTCTAGCACAGTGCGTAGCTGATCCAGGATTTGAGGGTCATCGTCAACAATCAATAGCTTTGCCTGTGGTGGACCGGATTGTTGCAACGCTTTAGCGATCGCATCCATCACCTTTTGGGGTGCTACAGGCTTCTGAAGAAAACCCCTTCCCCCCAAACGAGCCACTCTGACTCGTTCAGCAAAACTTTCTTGAGCCGTAAATACTACAACAGGTACAGGGGGCTGAGTTGTTTTCAGTTCTTCTAACAGCTCGAAACCATTTCCCAATGATTCAGGAAAACACAAGTCTAGCAGAACCACATCTGGGCGGTTACCAGCAATTGCCTTTCTCCCTTGAGATATATCACCTGCCACCTCAACCTGCATTTTCCAGGCTGCTAGCTCTGAAGCTAACCCTTGCGCTAGTGTTAAATCATCATCCACAATCAGTAGTCGTGGGGAGTTGGAAATAGGGAATGGGGAGTGGAAAGTGGAGAGTGGTTTACTTTGACTAGGTTTTGGAAGGTTAGGCTCTGTCTCTAGTTGTTCTCCTAGTTCTACCACTAGTTGAGACATATGTGCTATGGTCTCTTTGCTAACTTTTTTCGCAGATTTCAATATCTGCTCAATCTCACGGGATTTGAGAGAAGCTTGATCAAAACCAAAGCTACCGAGGGAACCAGCTAGGGTGTGTGCCTCCCGTAAAGCCTCCTGTTCCAATTTTCCGCAGTCGTCACCATCTCGCCAAGCCGTCACCAACTGCTCCAATACATTGATCCGCTTGATATAGTTTGACTTCTGCTGTTCCCAAATAGCACTTAATCCTGATTGCTTTGGTTCTTGGGATTGAGCCTTAGGGAATGGGGAAACGGAACTATCACTCTTGCTCTTTGATTGTTTGAGGTTAGATGGTGTCTTTTTAGCTACTTTTTTGCCTTTGTTTTTCTCAGTCTTTGTTTGAGCTGAACCTTCCTCAGGGGGTTGTCTGAGCCGATACCCCAAGCCGTAGACAGTTTCAATTAAATCATTTTTGGCTCCAGCTTGCTTGAGTTTCCGCCTTAAACTTTTGATATGAGCTCTAACGGCATTTTCTGTAGGGGGTTCTTCAAAAGACCACAGATTATCTAGCAGGAAACTTTGGCTAAAGATGCGGTGGGGGTTCCGTAAAAACAGCTCTACTAGACCATACTCCTTAGGTGTCAGATGCAAGAGTTCCTGATCGTAGCTGACCTGGCAGTTACTGGGGTCAAGGTGGAGCAATCCCCACTCCAGCACCGGCAGTAGGGGGGTGCTGCTGCGGCGCAGCACTGCTCGAATTCTGGCTAATAATTCAGGTATGTCTAAGGGCTTGACTAAATAATCATCTGCTCCTGCGTCTAAAGCTTCGACTTTGTTAGTGCTGGTGTCTTGGGCAGTGAGCAGTATAATCGGAGTGCGATCGCGTGCGTTTCGCAGCTGCTTGCACAAGTCAATCCCAGTGAGCTTGGGAAGCATCCAATCTAGCAAAATCAAGTCATACTTAAGTATCTCTGCTAGTGCTATCCCCTCATCCCCATCTGTAGCTAGATCAACCTGATAATGTTGACTAGCTAGCGCTGCCGTTACTACTTTGGCAATACCTTCATCGTCTTCTACTAGCAGGATTCTCACAGGGACCTAACAGCTCCAGCACTAAGGGGATGAGTTAGTTTCTAAATTAGATATATAGGGATTAAATAAATAGTGACGACTTCGCCCAAATTCAAAAAAATTTAGACGAAGTTTGATGGTTTTGACTTTGTTTAGCCCATGGCTGCCAAGATATCTTGAGCGTGGGTAGCGGTTTTTACCGTCTCATCAACGTGAGTAATTTTGCCCTCGCCGTTGATAATGTAGGTTACACGCTTGGAGTAACCGCCACCATCTACATCATAAGCCTTGGTAATTGCGCCATCCGTATCCGCTAGCAGGGTGAAAGGCAGACCATACTTTTCCTTAAATTGTTTGTGGGATGCCTCATCATCCATACTGACCCCAAGTACCACCATGTCTTTACCTTGATACTCAGTGTAGTTATCCCGAAAGCTTTGGGCTTCCTTGGTGCACCCTGGAGTATCGTCTTTGGGGTAAAAATAAAGCACTACAGTTTTTCCCGCAAAGTCCGACAGTGAAACGGTATTGCCTTCGTCGTCTTTGACAGTAAATGCTGGTGCATCCATGCCAACTTGAAGAGCCATAACTTTGGTTTCCTATAAAAATATACTGAACTTATGTATAAAGTTTACAGTAATACGACTTACGTAGTAACTTGACTTTTAGGGTGCCTTTTCTGTAAGCACCATTATACATAAGCACGCTTGTTGCCCAGTTTGCCCTAGGTCTTGAGTAAATTCAAAAATTTCTAGAGTAAATTACAATAGGTTGGCCTCTAAAGTCAAAAAAACCTTAATATAGAGATAATCGGCGGTCAGTATAGTTCTGAGATTTAGTAACTGTGGCAAGAACTTCAATTCAGTCTCAAGGTAGCCAGCCTATTCAATATCCTGACCGAACTACTAAGCGTGCAGAGCAAGCAATGCGCTGTTTGCCATTCCGGATGCCTCTATTGGCAGCGATGCGTTCTAGCAGTGTTCCACTCTTATCTATAGTAGGTCTTGAAGGTGTCGAGAAAAACTACACAACGCGCCCTAGGTCTGAATTGGCAGTAGAAAACGATTTAATGTGGTTGATTCAAGTGGGTGTATTACGTCGAGAAGTAGACGGTCAGGGAATTACGGATAGTTTTCGATTGACACCTTTGGGTCGTCAGTTGTTAGAAAAGTGGGAACGGCTTGGAGAAACCTTACCTCCACCCTCATTATCAGATCGACTCGATCATACCTTGAATCGCTGGCTAAGATTGTCGGTTTAAATCAAGTTGGTGACAGGGTGATATCTAAATTTATTGATCATCTAGGCTAGTTCTGACGCCCTAACCCTGAATTATGAAAGCGATTATGGTGGTGGGTACTACATCCCACGCAGGAAAATCCTTGATAACCACAGCTCTATGTCGCCTTCTATCGCGACAAGGCTGGCGTGTCTGTCCCTTTAAGGGTCAGAACATGGCTCTAAATGCCTATGTTACACCCAATGGTGGAGAAATTGGACATGCCCAAGCAGTACAAGCTTGGGCTGCAGGTGTCATTCCCTGTGTGGAAATGAACCCAATTTTACTCAAACCCCAGGGTGACATGACCTCCCAGGTGATTCTTATGGGTAAAGCCGTAGGGAAGGTTAGTGCTGCGGAGTACTACGAAAAGTACTTTGATAAGGGTTGGCAGGTGATTGAAGAATCACTGCGACGTTTAACCAATGAGTTTGATTTAGTCGTGTGTGAGGGAGCTGGTAGCCCAGTAGAAATTAATATCAAGCATCGCGACTTGACCAATATGCGAGTGGCGCGGTACCTCAAAGCTCCCACCTTGCTGGTGGTAGATATTGACCGTGGAGGGTCTTTTGCTCAGGTAATCGGTACTCTCGAACTGCTCGAACCAGAGGAGAGAGCTTTGATTAAAGGTGTCGTGATTAATAAGTTTAGGGGTCAGCGATCGCTGCTCGAACCAGGGATAAAATGGTTAGAAGAACGCACTGGTATTCCTGTAGTTGGAGTTATTCCCTGGATTGATATACTGTTCCCTGCTGAAGACTCCCTTGACTTACTAGATCGCAACACCAGGAACAAGTCCAATAAGGAAGTCACTATCGTAGTCATTCGTTTACCTCGAATTTCTAACTTTACTGATTTTGACCCCCTGGAAGCTGAACCCAGCGTCTTTTTGAAATATCTGTCACCAAATGAAACCTTGGGATATCCAGATGCAGTTATTCTCCCAGGGACAAAAACTACCATTGCGGACATGATGGTACTCCAAAAAAGTGGCATGGCTGAGCAAATTCAAAACTATGCTGCCTCAGGTGGGACAATTTTGGGAATTTGTGGGGGATTTCAAATGCTAGGCAAAAGCCTAGTTGATCCTGATGGCTTAGAAGGTAAACAGGGACGTCATCCAGGATTAGGCTTGTTGCCCTTAAAAACCTTGATTACCACTGGTAAAGTTGCCCGTCAACGGATGGTGACATCAAATTATCCTCAAGTTGGCTTACCGATTACCGGTTACGAAATTCATCAGGGGCGTTCGCGACTGCTTGAGGCGGAGATGGGAGACAATAAATCTGCTTATCGAGCTTTATTCGATGACCATGGTTTGGGCATTGTTGACGTGAATCAATCAATTTGGGGCAGCTATCTCCATGGAATGTTTGACAATAGTCCTTGGCGACGTGCCTGGTTGAATCAACTGCGCTCCAGACGAGGGCTACCTTCTCTCCCTACTGGGGTTGTCAACTATCGGGAACAACGAGAAGCGCTTTTGAATTCACTGGCTGATACTATCGAATCTCATCTTGATTTAACCCCGATTTTAAGGTCTTAGACCGTTAACTATCAGATGAGTTTTTTCACAAGTAAAAAGTAAACTTGAGAATTGAAAATGGAAACTGGAAAATCGTTAAGGGAAATTATAAATTAAAAATTAAACAATTAACTAAAATTAACAATAAAAAACTAACAAATGAAATGACTAATCAAACATGAGTGTAAGCGTTCGCTTTCTACCAGATGATGTGACAATTGAGGCCGAAGTTGGAGAACCTATCCTTCTAGTGGCTGAACGTGCTGGTGTGTTCATTGCCACAGGTTGCCTGATGGGTTCTTGTCATGCCTGTGAGGTAGATATAGAAAATGGACCGACTGTTTGTTCTTGTATCACTGCTGTACCTGCAGGTTATGAACAGCTGACGATTAATCTCTACTCTGACACCAATTGGTAGTCTATTATTGTAAGCATTCAGCGGTCAGCAGTCAGCGGTCAGCTTTGTGACACAGGCTCCAAACCTGGGGCTTTAGTAACATTAAACGAATGTTTAACTGTTTTCTTCAAAAGCTGTTCGGTGTAGCGTTCGCGTAGCCCATTAGCTGATAGCTGAATGCTTAGGTATATTACTACCATGGCAATCGGCTTTCGTCAAGGTCACTAGTTGATTTAACTGTCCACTAACCTTGGCCTTTCGGCCACGCTACGCGAACAACCTACCCTACACCGAATCGCCTTGGCCGAACAACCTTCAACCTTCAACCTTCAACCTTCAAACTTCAACCTTCAAGCAATTTGCCATTGGCTATTTTCTCTGGTAGCTGCTCAATAATGCCACCTCCGAGCACCAGCTCCCCGTCATACAGAACAGCAGCCTGTCCTGGGGTGATGCTGAATTGTGCTTCATAGAACACTAATCTGATCCGATTTCCTTCTAGAGGAATCACATTCACAGGTACAGCAGGTGAGCGATAGCGAACTTGCACAGAAGCTCGAATCGGAACAGTAGGTTGCTGAATCGATACCCAATTGACCCGATGAACCGTACATTCAGCTTGGGTAGCTTGGTGGCGTTCCCCTACAATTACCCGATTCCTGGCTGCATCCAGAGCAATCACATACAAGGGATTGGGAGCAGCTATACCTAGCCCTTTCCGTTGTCCAATGGTGTAGTGGTGAATTCCCTGATGTTGCCCTACCACATTTCCATCCAAGTCCACGATGTCACCTGTGGTTTGGGAAATATACTTGTCCAGGAACTTCTGCATGGAACCGTGGGATTCAATTAAACACAAGTCCTGACTTTCTGGTTTATCAGCAGTCTTGAGATTATACTCAGCAGCCAGGCGTCGCGTTTCCGTTTTCTTAAGTTCTCCCAAAGGAAATAGGGAAGCCGCCAACAGGTCTTGAGTCAAGTCATACAGGAAGTATGACTGGTCTTTTGTCAAGTCTATTGCTCGCCGCAATTGATAGCGATCGCATTCAGCATCATAAGTAATCCGGGCATAGTGACCTGTGGCTATTTTATCAATCCCCAATGTCTGATGGGCATAGCTCAGCATCGGACCAAACTTTACTGCTTTGTTGCACTGAGAACAGGGGAGTGGAGTAATCCCAGATTGGTAACCCGAGACTAAGTAATCCACAATGTTTTCCTGAAAAACATCGCGACTGTCCACAATGTGGTGGGGAATTCCTAATTGTTCACAGATAAACGCTGCATCGACCATTCCCTCAGAGCAGCATTGACCCTTGCCTTTCATTAACCAAAGGGTCAATCCTACAACTTCGTATCCTTTGTGATAGAGGGTGGCGGCAGCTACGGAACTGTCTACCCCGCCAGACAAGCCAACGACAACTTTATTCATCAACTCAACAGATTTCTGCCTTAGGGAGGTATTGCATTGTATAGTATTATTGTAGTCCTCCTGACCCCTAAGTCCGTCTACCTTAAGTCGAGTCAACTACCGCACACTGACCCTAACGGGTACAGTGTGGGCTTGAATAAAGCTTGTTGACCAGACGGCTAGAAAAATCTAGCAGCCGTTAGTGCCAAGAGTTAAAGTTCGTACCTTGGGATGCGTGCCAGTTCCAAGCTCTACAACCGGGTAATTAAACAGGCCATACGGGAAAGCCAGTGTTATTCGGAAAGTACCGAGCACTAACACCGTCGAGGCAAACCTTACCAAGAAATTGAGACGTGCAGTAATGTACACTTTTGTTCTAGATAAAAACCTCAAACCCCTAGACCCCTGCCATCCGGCGCGGGCAAGAAAATTACTCAATACGGGACGCGCTAAGGTGTTCAAGCGTTACCCATTTACGATCGTCCTACTAGACAGGACGGTCAAACATTCACTGACCCATCCCCACCGATGCAAAATTGATCCAGGTTCCAAAACTACGGGTATGGCTGTAGTTCAAGAGCAGACCGGACGGGTGACTAATGCTTTGGAGATAGAACACCGAGGACAGCAAATTAAGAACGCTCTTGACTCTCGTAGACAGTTAAGACGGGGGCGACGCAGTCGAAAACTCCGGTATCGCAAGCGAAGGTTTCTTAACCGGACTCGCTCAGAAGGCTGGCTCCCACCATCCCTTGAAAGTCGGATCGCGAACGTCGAAACCTGGGTTAGTCGGATTCTAAAGGTATGTCCTATCACTGCACTTTCTCAAGAGTTAGTGAGATTCGACATGCAGAAGATGCAGAACCTCGAAATTAGCGGCATTGAGTACCAGCGAGGAGAACTGTTCGGTTTTGAAGTGAAGGAATATTTACTTCAAAAATGGGGCAGAAAATGCGCTTATTGCGGCACTGAGGGAACCCCGCTCGAAATCGAACATATCCGAGCCTTAAGCAAGGGGGGGTCGAACCGAGTGAGCAACCTAACCCTAGCTTGCCGCTCTTGCAATCAAGCCAAGGGCAACAAGCCTGTCGAGGTGTTCCTCAAAAAGAAACCCATGGTATTAAAGCGGGTGTTAGCGAAAGCATTAGTCCCGTTGAAAGATGCAGCAGCGGTTAATACGAGCCGATGGGAATTGTTTAGGAGACTCAAAGCAATCGGATTGCCAGTAGAAATGGGCTCTGGCGGTCAGACTAAATTCAACCGTAAACTCCGGGGTATTGCCAAAACCCACTGGGCGGATGCGGCTTGCGTTGGGGCTTCTACTCCCGAAAGACTATTCCTGAAAGGGGTCAAACCTCTGATCGCCAAAGCCAAAGGTCACGGAAGGCGGCAGCGCTGTCGAACCGATCGCTATGGCTTTCCATTAGGGCACGCTCCCTCACAGAAGTTCTTTATGGGATTTCAAACGGGGGACTTGGTCAAAGCCGACATTCCTAAAGGAAAGTACGCGGGACAGCATACGGGGCGAATCGCAATTCGTTTTAGGCCGAGCTTTAAGTTGAGCACATTAGAAAAGCGATGCAGTCGGCCAAAGGAGGTTTCCCCCACTCGCGACTGCATCAAGAAGAGCTTTGACGTGCATCCGAAATACCTAAAAACCATTCAGCGAGCGGACGGCTATGAATACAGATTTTAAACAATCGACTCGCTACCGCTCGAAAAATTTGTTGGCGGTAATTCCCCGGACGCTAACCCTAACCGGTATAGTCGTCCGCCCCCTTACCGCTATTTTTTGGTGGGCAAAGTGGGATTTCACTCCTATCCTGGAATCATAGAGTATTACGATAACTCTGGGAGTATCAGTGTTCATGGCTGGTTTTGGAAATTTGGTTCAAAAAGCGTTTTATCTAGGCGTCGGTATAGCTGCTGCTGCAGGGGAGAGAGCTGGGGGAACCTTGTCAGAAGTGCGAGGTCAAGCTCAGAAACTGGTAGATGAACTGGTAGAAAAAGGGGAGATGACTACCGAGGAAGCCCGTAAACTGGTTGAAGATTTAGTGCAACAGGGGCAACAGCAATCCTCTCAAGCTAACCCTAATGATCCTAAACCTGAGCCGCGCCGGATTGAGATTATTACTGATGAGGAAGAAGAATCAGCACCACCCGAAGAGCAGGATGTTGACAAACTACGCCAGCAGGTGCAAGCTATGCAAGAAGAATTGCGTCGGCTAAAGCGCTAACTTATAGCACTTATCTAGCACTTATAATTAATTTGTGGACAACAACAGGGGTTGAGCACATGATGGTTTTTGAGTGAATGTTTACCATGGAAGATGATTGGTCTAAAAGTATTTTTGAAACCCTCGAATCAGTGGCTAATATGGTCGATGAGTTCTTCGAGGGTGTCAGTGAGGTGGTTGAGGAGTTTGCCAATGAGATAGACAATGCCCTTGGTGCGGAAATTGACCAGTGTTTGCAAGAGATTGTTGAACCGTTTGTTGAGATTTATTTTGACTTTGAGGTTATGGTCAGTGAAACAGACGAGGATTTTCCTGATTCCGTGACACCATCCTCACAGAAACATCCCGCTTGCATAGGTTGCCGTCATTATCACGGTCAAGCCTACGGTGGAAATTTATTAGTCTGTGCTATGCATCCCTATGGTTGGGACACAGAAGATTGTCCTGACTGGGAATCCCATCCTAGAAATTCCTCAAATCGTTTCTAATCCTAGCAAAACCAATGAGTAATTCCTTTACCCAGGAACAAGCATCACCAGAAGTAGACACACCCGAGATTAAATACGGTGAACAGGAGATTGCCCAAGCAAAACTTATTACTTTTCCCAATCCCCGTATCGGTCGTCCCTATCACATTAACATCACCTTACCGGAGTTTACTTGTAAATGCCCCTTTTCAGGTTATCCGGACTTTGCCACGATTTACATTACCTACGTTCCCAATGAACTGGTGGTAGAACTAAAGGCCCTTAAGTTGTATATCAATACCTACCGCGATCGCTACATCTCCCACGAAGAGAGTATCAACCAAATTTTAGATGACTTCGTAGCCGCCTGTAACCCCGAAGAAGTCACCATCAAGGGGGATTTTAACCCACGGGGTAATGTTCACACCGTTGTAGAAGTGCGACACCAAAAGTAATTGGTACAAACGTAATCGGTAATCTTGAGGATCCAGTTAGCTTGGTCAGTGACCTGACGAGAATGGCTCAATGATCAATTTTGTGCCTTCCTCCCTTCCTGTCCTTTGGATCTTCGCGGTTTTCCTCCAAACAATTCCCATATAAACCGAAACGATATCACTTGGGATCAATTCAGATTGACCCTAGCTGGTGGCAACATAGAACTCTTGAGTTTTTGTTTCAACACTAACCAAAGGAAGACCGGAGCATCAAACAGGTATCGCCGCCACAATCGTCGCGGTTCAGATAATAGCCTGTGTAACCATTCCAATCCTACATCACTCATCCATTCAGGCGACCTTGGTTTAGTGCCTGCTTCAAAATCAAGGGTGGCACCTACTGCCATGAATATTTTGATGTTTGGTAATTGATCTTTGTACTTATGTATCCACTTTTCTTGTTTAGGTGCACCAACTCCCACAGCTAGTACTGTAGCTCCAGAGTTCTTAACCATTTCGATGATTTCTCGGCATTCAGCATCATTCTTCTCAAATCCGAATGATGGGGAGTGCGCAGCGATAACAATTTCTCTGCCAACTCTAGCATTGACATTTTCTTGAGCTTGTTTAGCGACTCCTTCTCGTCCACCTAAGAGAAATATTTTAATAGTCTTATTGTTTCTGTGATAATCATAAAAAGCTGGAAAAAGGTCAGATCCAGAAATTTTCTCCTGTATGGGTGACCCCAAGAACCTCGACGCATAATACACAACTTTACTATCACATAATCTATAATCGGCAATTCGATATGCCTTCATGAATTCAGGGTCTTTTTGTAGCTTGACTAAGTGATCGACATTGGGAGTGAAAATCACCCCGGTATCGAGCCGCTTTAACAGCTCTGACTTGGATATATTATCAATCTCTAAGTTTAGTATTTTCACTATTTCTCTCATGTTTAACCTTTTTACTTTACGATGTCTCTCCTACCTAAGGAATAAGCACTAAAAACAGCCGCCAAGCTTTTCCCAACAATCTTCAGACTTGGAGCCGAACTCAGTCAATTTGCCATTTCCCGATCGGCTACCCAAGTTAGCTTGATACTGTTTCGAGCAAGAAGATTTTATTTGGAAAAGAATAAAATTACATTATCACAGTTTTAGTAATTTGACTATAGTAGCTCTGAAAAATTATTGGTAAATACCCTTAGGTGCCCTTGACCCGTAATTAAATTCGCTCAAGGTGCGCGCCTCCTAGGGCGAGTAAATCGCCCTAGGGTCGCACCTTTCGGCAAAGCCGACGCGGGGCGCGTTCGGGTCCCACCTGTTTTCTAGATAGCTGAACCTATAAATATTCCCTAATTAAACAACAGTAATCCCTTGAGGTAGATTACACCAGGGTTTGATAACAATGATCTCAGTAATTTGACATAAATCTATTTTGGTATTAGCATTAAACTCTAGTTCACTGTGTTAAGAAGCGATGAATTATCCCTCAGGACAGTGTTAGGTAATTCACGAAATATTCAATCTCATTGTCACAGCGTGA
Source organism: Moorena sp. SIO3B2 (assembly GCF_010692525.1). Lineage (NCBI taxonomy): Bacteria > Bacillati > Cyanobacteriota > Cyanophyceae > Coleofasciculales > Coleofasciculaceae > Moorena > Moorena sp. SIO3B2. The sequence continues at coordinate 23,856 of NZ_JAAHHE010000035.1, read as the reverse complement.
ACTAGAACGTATCGAGGGGAGAATTGGTTACTAATCATAACGTTATAGATTAGAGTCAACTCTGATTGAATCAATCATGCTGTCTGGGAATGAATTAAGTTTTCCCTCCTCCTAGTAACTCCCAATCTGCTTAGATGCTTATAGCTTAAAAACCTCAAGTCAATTCCTCTCTATAATACTTAGGAAGAATAGCTTTATTTAGGCTTTATTTAGGCTTTATTTATTTGTTATGTATTAGGGATTTACTTTAATTAAAATTACTGGTTTTTATGGTTGCACCAGTCCTCCGTTATGGTTCATTGATGGTTAGTTAATGGTTAATTATACCATTAATATCATAGCCTATGGGCGAGTCCAGCCTAGTATTTTCTCTGAACTTAATAAAATCTTTAAATATTCTTCATCGACTCTACATAAATGAGCTAACAAGGGTAATTTTTCCAGATCACGAGTCGTTGTTTTGATCAGGTAGTATTGATCAGGTCTATGCCTTATTTTAAGAAGATTTTTTACCAGGGAGTAGCTCACCAGTCGAGTCGGAGAACTAGTCGAGCTAACAAATGCCTCAAATCTTTGCTACTTATAGAATGAGACTACATAGTGTGATCGATAGCAGTAGTCTTTACAGAAACTTTATAAAAGCCTACTCTAAGATTCATCGATCCTTCAACCTTCATCTGTGTGAAGCCGACTATCGTTATTTGTAAGGTTAGATGCTGAGCTAAACTAGGCACACTACTTAACCTACCAGAAAATTACCCGCACATCTACCGACCACAACAATGAGAAACCCTGTAATTGCCATTGGCTTGGATGCTGCCGACCCTGCCTTGATAGAGCAATGGATATCTCAAGGACATCTGAAAAACCTGCGTCGCTTACGAGAACAGGGATCTTACGGACGTTTAAAGACATATGAATACTACCGGGCTGAGACTCCCTGGACAACATTCCTTACTGGTTGTTCTCCTGAGCAAACAGGGTACTGGGCACCTCTGAAAATTAAGGAAGGCACTTACGAAGTAGAAGACATTCAAGCCTACGACTTTGCTGAGTATCAACCCTTCTATGGCTTGGGAGATGACTATCGGGTGGCAGTCTTTGATATGCCTCAAGCTCCCCTGTCCAATCAGGTCAATGGGTTGCAAGTCCTTGCTTGGGGAGCTCACTCTCCTCAGACTCCCAGTCATTCCATACCCAAATCCTTGCTACAGGATGTGATTGATAAGCATGGTGAGCATCCTGTCTTACGCAAAGACCATGCCAGTATTATGGATGTGGCAGCACTCAAGGGTCTTCAAGCACAACTGGAGATTGGTATCGCCCGCCGGGGTGCCATTTGTCAAGACTTGTTGCAGCAGATGCCGTGGGATTTCTTCTTAACAATCTTTGGTGAAACCCATACTGCAGGGCATTACTTCTGGCACCTGAGTCAGCCGGATCATCCTCTCTACCCATCTGTAGGTGCTAAATGCCCTGGAGATCCCGTGTTAGAAATTTTTGAAGCTATTGACGAAGCCATTGGTGGCATTTTGAGCAAAGCCCCGGATAATGCCCAGGTCGTAGTATTTGCTGCCCATGGTATGGGGTCTAACGTCATGGATCTACCGAGTATGTTGTTCCTGCCAGAATTTCTCTATCGCTGGAGTTTCCCAGGTAAATATGGCATTGCTCGTGGCAAGTATGGTAAACCCCCAAAACCCCTAGTCAATGATGCCAGGGCGAAAAAGGGTTGGATGGGAAAAGTATGGAGCCTCAAGCATGAATCGAATCCACTCAAAGGTTTTTTGAGACGTCAACTCCCTACCAAACTTTTCAATCCCATCGCACCCTTGTTTGGTTCCACTCCTGCACCGGATCTCATTTCTCCGTTCAAGATGCAGGCAGAATCTGATCCATTCTTCTTCCAGAGTCCATCCTGGTACCAACCGTGCTGGCCTCAGATGAAAGCATTCGCGCTGCCTAGTTATTCGGAAGGATATATCAGGATTAATCTCCAGGGAAGGGAACCTCAGGGTATTGTCGCCCCTGATCAGTACGATGCTGTATGTGAGGAATTGACTCAAAAACTCTACCAGCTTAAAGATGCTCGCACTGGGGAACCAATGGTGAAGGAAATTATCCGCACCCGCCAATCGGCAACTGAAACTGGTCCGAAATTACCTGATGGTGACTTAGTCGTTATCTGGCAAGAAAAATATGCTACTGACGTAGTAGATAGTCCCGATATTGGACGGATTGGTCCAGTTCCCTTTAATCGTACTGGTTCTCACCGCTCTGATGGCTTTTTGGTGATTAAAGGACAAGATATTGAGCCAGGTTCTAGTTTACCAGCTGGTCATTCTCTAGATTTAGCCCCCACTATTCTGAATTTGATGGGAGCGCCCATTCCTGACTATTTTCAGGGTAAGCCCCTCTCGGCAATTAAAGAAACTGTTGTGGTTGGTTAACTTAAACTTAACTATAGCATTTGTATGTATTTGAGATGTAAACCTAGAAGGTCTTTTGTTATTTTCCAATAAAACTCCGGAGCTCTTGCCCCTCTAGCATGCATGCCTCTTGCCTCTTGCCTTTTTCGGCAATACGTGTGTTTACAACCTAGATACAAACGCTATAGTTACTTATATACTTGAATTACTCGCAAAGGGAATTGAGTGTTTTTTGTTAAGTGTTTTTTGTTGAATGTTTTTTGTTGAGTGTTGATCGTCAGTCAACACTCAAACACTGACCCAAACCCCCCTATACTAAGTGTTATCACGTGTTATCACTAAGTGTTATCACTAAGTAATAGCACTAAGTAATAGTTGTGAACCCAGAGATTCTTCAATGTCCATTCTCAAGTTTTGGATAGCAGGGTTAATTACTACCGTAGCAGCAATAGGTTTATCAGTTCCCAGTTGGGCTCTACCACTGTCTCCTGGCGATCGCCTTAGACTCTTTGTGGCTGGCGAAGAAGAAATCCCGGAAGCTGAACGCTTCAGTGCCACCTATGAAGTTAATCTGGATGGTTACATCAAATTCCCCTACCTAGACCCGATACTGGCAGCGGGTCGAGAAGTATCAGAAATCGAGCAAGACCTAGTCAAGGCTTTACTTGAAGGAGGCTTTTTTCAGGCTGATTTCCTCAAAGTCAGCATTCAACTGTTTGAGTGGGCTCCAATTCAGGTAACTGTGGGAGGAGCGGTTTTTGAACCTGGTCGGGTTTTGATTAATGATACGGATTCTAAAGGTCGAGACTTACCGGCATCGATTGCTACTGTCTCAGGAGACTATCCTCCAGAACGCTACCTAACCTTTGCCATTTTAACGGCTGGCGGCATCAAACCAAATGCCAACATTGAACAGGTGCGGTTGGTTAGGGGTGAACAGGAACAGGTAATTGATTTATCTGGTGTCTTCACCGGATCACCAGTGGAGGATATTCCCTTGATTGCTGGAGACCAAATCATTGTTCCTACTCGGGAGTTGCCTCAATATTATCTAGCCAGACCTTCCCAGCTTACTCCCTCAACTATTCCTGTGTTTCTCTCCAATCTGACTAATCCCAATAATGGACGTGACCTTAGAGTCCAGGAAGTTGAATATGGCTCCCGTCTGTCTCAAGCTGTAATTGCTGCTAGTTGTGTCGGAGGCACAGAAACCACAAATGCAGATCGCCGTGCTCTGTTACTGCAAACTGACCGTACTACTGGGGAAACTCTGGCAATAGAACGTTCTGTAGAGGACTTGGTGAAGAAGCCTAATGATGACCAAGTTAATCCAGTGCTGATGCCAAGAGATAGTGTCGCTTGCTATGATTCAACGGTCACTAATGTCAAAAGTGTTTTTGACTTTATTGGGGATATCTTCAATCCCATTCGGATTATTAAAGACATATTTATACCCTAATTCATATTGAGGATAGCTGAAATGTTATAATTAATGTATCTATCACAAGTTATAAGCTCAGGGGATCTGACTCTTCATCAGGGGTGTATTGGCTAAGGGTTTAAGCCATTGCTTGATAGTGGGGTAAAACTCTCTGCCAAGTCTTTCATAATAGAAACTATAAAAAATCATAACTTAAGACTACAACTTAAGACTACAACTTAAAACTACAACTTAAAACTCAAAATGTGGATTTGCCAGGTGAGATGCTCCAATGACTACTAATTATAATACCATAGCCCCATATCCCTATGAAAAATCAAATCTCATGCCTCTACGTTGGCTATTTTACTTGTGTTTAGGGATATCCATTAATGCCGGAATTTGGGGCTTAACATTTTTTTATTTGAAATCAGCTCAGCCAACTTATACCAGTAAATGGGCAGTATCACTTCCTGTCTCAGGCTCATCCACCAGAATTAATATCCCAGAATTAGGGGGAGCGAGTTCAGATGTTAGGTCACCATTTGGCGATCGCTCCCATGACCCGAGGGAAAAGATGAAATTCATTGCGGAAAGTAAGCCGGTGCTTAAGGATGCTGCCAGTATACTGAACATGTCCTCTCAAGAGCTGGGCAAGCCTAGGGTCAAAATTGTTGACAATTCAACTATGATGGCCTTTGAAATCACAGGAGACTCTGCTGAGGAAGCCCAACAGAAAGGTTTTGCTATGCACCAGGCTTTCCAGGAGAGACTTGAACAACTTAGGCAAGAAGAAGTAGGAGACAATCAGCTACCAATTCAAGCTGATTTGGAGGCAGCTAAGAAAAATTTAGCAGATATTCAAAGACGTCTGTCTGAACACAAAGCTAGAACTGGATTGAACTCGAAAGAACAAGTTAACCAGCTATCATCCACTATAGAAAGTTTACGACAACAACAAATCGATTTGTTAGCCCAAGGGCGAGAAGCAAAAGCCAATCTTAGCAACCTCTCAGCTAATCTCAAGTTGTCGTCTGGACAAGCTGCTGATGCTTTTGTACTTAAGGCTGACCAGATATTTCAGCAAACCCTAAGGGAATACAGTCAGGCTACGGCAGCCCTGACGGTTTTGAGTTCCAAATACGGTTCCAAGCATCCATCTGTAGTGGACGAGAAGAGCAAGCAAGAGAGTGCTAAAGCAGCTTTGCTAGAGCGTAGTCAATCTCTGTTAGGTCGCCCCATGTCTTTAGCAATTATTGACCAGCTCAGTGTTAACTCTGGGCCTGAAACTGGTTCTTCCCGGGAAAATTTGCTGCGCCAAATTGTTGAGGTGGAAGCACGGCAACAGGGTGTGGAAGCTAGAGCCTGGGTATTAACCAACCAGATTGCTGAGCTCGAAGCCAAACTCAAACAAATGAGCCAGGATGCTTTGAGGATGGAGATCCTAGAACGCAATATGCGCATTGCGGAAACTATCTATGCTTCAACCTTAACTCAATCAGCCATTGGTCGATTCAACCAATCCCTTTCCTATCCTCAAGTTCAGCTGCTAGCTGAACCCAGCTTACCCCCAGACGCGATAGCACCGAAAAAGTCATCGGCCTTACTTGGTGCAGCAGCTGGTTCATTGTTAATTAGTGCAGGACTATTTTTACTCTGGTTACGTCCCCATTTACAAGGTAAATCACAACCCTCAATGTACGGCAAAGTAGAATCGTTTAATTCTGATGTTCCACCCTTACGTTCTCAACCATCAAATAATAGTTTCACAACATCTAATAGCTTCACATCGCCAATCGGGAACCAAAGAAAAGATTTCTGATGCAACTAATCCACTTGTTATCAAGCTAGACATCATAGCATGGCACCAGTAACCTAAGCCATTAGGCAGGCTTTAATGAAACCCCAAAACTTTGAAGAAAAAGTAGTTTTCTATTATATAATTTCCACCTACTTATTATTTTTTTTAGGCGCACAGTTTGTTTTTGCCCCAGCTCTAGCTTGGCTGCTAACCTTTTATCTAATTAAGAAGCTTTGGCAGCAAACATCAGATACTCCACCGGAAGAAAGGATTCGGATTCCCATTGGAGTCTGGGTCTGGATTGTTTGCATATCAGTCATTGGCCTAGCCTTAGTTGTGGGTCATTTAGATTGGGGTTTTTCAACTGTTAAAACGATAAAATCCTTTATTAACTCCTTTTTGAGAACTTGGGCGCTTCTGGCCTTATTTCCTTTAATTGGTTGCCTCAACATCCGACCACAAATAATCTATAGAGCAATTTCTATCCTTTCCCTACAAACTCTGATCTTGGTGCCAATTACCTATGGGTTAAGTCTAACTGGGTTAGAGATGCCATTGTATACTAGCACCCTAATGGCAAAAATTGGGGGTAACAGTCAACGTTACTACGCCGTAAGTCCTTACGTGATAAAAAGTGGTGAAACACGGCTTTTCTTATTTGCGCCTTGGGCTCCAGCATTGGCATTTGCCTGTAACGTACACTTTTTCCTTAGTAGTAGAGACCCGGACATAAAGTGGCGTTTTATTGGTATGATTGGTTGTGCTGCTGCAATTGTAGGTTCATTGTCCCGGATGGGGATAATCTGCTTAGTGGGTATACCAATACTGGTAACATTTTTGGGAAATATAACCGAACCCGCCATCCAAATTACGGCAGGAATAGGGAGTTTTATTGGTGGTCTATTTGGTCCCCAACTGCTGATGATAGCTAGAAACTTGAAAGACTCTTTTTCCAGTCAAAGATCTGCTTCTTCGCGGGTTAGGTCGGCTTTAGCACGGCTTTCTCACCGTAAGTGGGAAGAAGATGCACCGATTTGGGGTCATGCCATTAAAGTAGGTAAAGGCCCTGATGTTGTCGCTGGTATGCCTATTGGAAGTCACCACACTTGGTATGGTGCTTTATATACTCATGGAATCGTCGGGTTTATTGGAATATTAATTCCTATAGTCTATACTTTTATAGAACTTTTAATTAAAGCTCAAAGGAGTAAAGTTGCCACAACAGCACTAACAATACTATTAATTTGTATCCTGTTTTCCTTTGGGGAAAATCTAGAGGGATTAGCTTACCTCTACTGGCCTGGTTTGGTTGTAGTAGGGATGGGACTAAAATAAAAATGCTCAAGGGGTTTGTCTAGACATTTTGTGGGTAATTACCATGTACTAATTATATACATAAAAAGGATAATCGCCATGGCCACCATATCTGTAATAGTTCCAGTTTATAACGGAGAAAAAACTATATTAGAAACGATCCAATCGATTCAAGCACAAACGTTTTCAGATTTTGAGTTAATTGCCATTAATGACGGCTCCACTGATGGGACATTAGATGTAATCAGTACAGTCAACGATCCTCGATTGAAAGTGTTTTCCTATGAAAATGGCGGATTGCCAGTGGCACGTAATCGTGGCATTCGTCGCTCTAGGGGCGAGTTTATTACGTTTATAGATGCCGATGATTTATGGAAACCCGATAAATTGGAGCTACAGTTAGCAGCACTGCAAAAAAATCCTGAAGCCGGAGTGGCTTACAGTTGGACTGCCTTTATAGATGAGAATAGCAAATTTTTGTTTGCTTGGCAACCACTCTATTGGGAGGGTAATGTTTATCCCCAATTACTAATTCGTAACTTCATATCCAGTGGTTCCAATATCATGGTTAAGCGGAAGTATATTGAAGCAGCTGGAGAATTTGACCCATGCCTGAAATCAGTTGAAGATTGGGATTATTACCTCAGGCTAGCAGCTTTATGTCCTTTTGCACTGGTTCCTAAATACCAAATTCTCTACCGTCGCTCTTCCCAGTCAATGACCTCTAAAGTGGATGTGATGGAGAATGCGAACCTAATTGTAATTGAAAGAGCATTCAAGGCAGCTCCACCAGAACTTAAGTCTCTTAAAAATAAGAGTTTAGCGAATGCCTATCGTTATCTTGCTAAGCAGTGTATAGCTAATGCTTTTGATAATGAAGCAGTAAAGCTAGCTATTAAAAAACTAAGCTATTCCATAAAGCTTTATCCAAAATTTTTGCTAAGCAAGGAAACTATGCGTCTGATTTTAAAACTATTAATAATCAAAATTATGCCTAAAAAACTAGCTGGACATTTAATCCAACTAATCGGCCAGAAAATGCCGATGGTATCTGTTGATAATCGGATGATTTAAGAGCACTAACTACCACTCTAATTTTACAGATATCAATTTCGACAGATATCAATCATCACAAGGATGGCAGGATGGGAGATCCACTGTGAAAATTGTCAAAACAATCGGGAGTCGCATTAAGCAAAAACTAGGTAACCGTAGCACTTTTACTCGCAATCTTGGTTGGATGGGAGTGGCACAGGCATTTATTCGGGTTTCCCGTTTAGCTGCAACGTTTATTTTGCCACGCTTCTTAACTCCCCATGACTTTGGATTAGCTGCACTGGTTCTGACGACCTATGAATATTCACAAACAATAACGCGGATCGGTGTTCATGCTAGAATTATACAGGCGGAAGCCGATGAGCTGGAAGACATTTGTAATAGTGCTTATTGGTTAAATTGGGTACTTTTTGCAAGTCTATTCGTTATGCAGTGCCTTGCTGCTTTTCCAGTTGCGTGGTTTTATAAGGATAACCAACTTATTTTACCCATTTGTCTATTAGCATTTAACTTTTTGATTGCTCCCTTAGGAGCAGTACAGTCAGCACTAATTCAAAGGGATAATCGAATTCAGGTAACGGCTACTGCTCGCGCTCTCAGATATGCCACCGCCAATATTTTAACCGCTGTCTTTGCTGTTCTTCATCTGGGAATGTGGGCGATAATACTTCCCATACTAATAGCTAGCCCTATAGAATTCATTACCTATCTGTTCAAACATCCCTGGCGGAGAACTGGCTCTTTCACAACCAAATACTGGGGTAAGATTTTTCGCTTTGGAATCAATTTCCTGGGGATTGAACTTTTAAAGACTCTCAGGGAAACTCTCGACTATCTTATCATTGGTCGCTTTATAGGAATTGACCTATTAGGTGTTTACTACTTTGCTTACAATGCTGGATTGGGAATTAGCTTGACTATCGTCCAATCCATTACTACTGCTTTATACCCTGCCCTATGTGAAGTCCGGACAAACTTATCGAAATTTAAGCAAACATACTTTAGCAGTCTGAAGACGATTGGGAAAGTGATTGTTGGTTTTGTTGCTTTACAAGCAAGTCTAGTTCCGTTTTATATTCCCATTATGGTTGGGGAAAAAATTCATACGGAAGGCTGGAGTATGGTTGTTCCCATCGTCATTTTAGTTTGCTTATCAGCAATTCCTAGACCCTTTGATATTGCTGGATTTCAGCTTTTAGCAGCCATTGATAAACCGCAAATTGGCTTGCTCTGGAATGTCTTATTTACTATCATCTTTTCCTGTAGTCTACTGATAGCAGTGAAATGGGGAATCATCACGGTCGCTGTATCGGTTTTACTGGTTCATGCCCTTTTAATTCCGTTATTTGTGGTTTGGTCTGCTAGGTATGTCTTTGCTAAACCTCAAACGTCTCCTGTAACCTTAGAGCATACTGTACTCCAATCTCATACTGTACTCCAATCTCAAGATGAGACTGATACTGATCAGTTTTATGTCAGCCAATGGACTTTATCATTAGCCAGTAGTGGGACATTCCCTAACACTCAGGGTTCTGAATTTGGTGATTGTGACTTTAATAACAGTAATAATAGTAATAGCAGTGCTGGGTTAAGCGATCGCTTCGATGATCCCAGAAAACAGCTGAAGTTGATAGCTGAAAGTGTGACGGTTTTAGAAGAAGCGGCAAAGCAGCTAAATATATCTCTAGATAGCTTAGATAAGCCTTCGATTCAACTAATCGATAACTCTACAATGATGGTTTTTGAAATTTCAGGAGTCACCCCTGAGGAAGCGCAACGGAGAGCCTTCGCCATTAATCAGGCGTTTAACAAAAGACTGGAACAACTCAGAAAGCAAGAAATTGCTCAACAAGAAAAGACTATCCCAGTGTATATAAAATCAGCCGAAAACGATCTAGAAAAAGCACAGCAACGCCTAGCTGAAAAAACGGCGAACATAGGATTGCCCTTAAACCAGCTCTTAGAGACAATAGAAACACTACGGCGGAAAAAGATTGAATTACGGCGCAAAAAGATTGAATTGCTGGCTGAGCTAGTACCGACTCAGTCTGATCATAGTCATTCTACCAATCCTCAGATTATGAATCCTGTTCACCATCAGCCTCAAGCTAGCTTATTCCAAGATGATCTACCCTTAGAAATGGATGATATTAAACCACAACTACAAGGTAGTGATGACAAGGCCAGGGATCTAGAGTTTCAGATTTCTCAGCTTGAAGTAAAACTTAGCAAAATGTCCCAAGATGCCTTGACTCTGGAAATTATAGAGCGAGATTTACGGATTGCACAAACCGTCTATTCCTCTGTTTTAAGCCAATGGAAAATTATTAAGTCAGACTCATCTATTATGTATTATCCCCAACTGCAATTGGTAGCGGGTCCCACCTTAGCTACCAGATCACAAATGCAAAATAGTCTAGTACACTTGGGCATAAATTTGTGATCAGTTCCTGGGAAGATGATAGTGGTCAGGAGGTAATTTTTAGTCGTCAGTTGTCAGTTTCAAGTATTTATCTATTTTTTTTGAGAAATTTTCTTTAAAAAAATAAATAAAATTAAAACTAGTTCTATTTAAAACCACTGGTCAAACAATGAAACATGTTTCTGTCATTATTCCCGTCTACGGAGTTGAAAAGTATATTGCAGCAGCGGTGCAGTCTGTTCTCGACCAGACCTATACCAACTTTGAACTGCTCATTATTGACGATGAATCCCCAGACAGTAGTATAAAAATTTGTCAAGAATTCTCGGATCATCGAATTAAGATTATTCATCAAACTAATCGGGGACTTGCTGGAGCGCGCAATACAGGAATTCGCCATGCCGAAGGAGATTATTTAGCGTTTTTAGATGGGGATGACTTATGGTTGCCTCACAAACTGGAAAGACATATTGAACACCTAGAAAAATTGCCAGAGGTAGGGGTTAGTTTTAGCCGTTCTGCATTGATTGATGAATCTGGAAATTTATTGAACACTTATCTAATGCCTAAGTTAAAGGACATTACCCGATCAGATTTATTCCGGTCTAGTCCTATTGGTAATGGTTCAGCTCCCGTAATTCGACGGGAAGTCTTTGAAGCCCTTAAGTATCAAGATAACCTTTACGGCACTACAGAAGATTTTTACTTTGATGAAAACTTTCGCCGCGCTGAAGATATTGAATGTTGGCTACGTATTGCGATTCAGACAGACTGGAAAATTGAGGGAATCCCTGAAGCACTAACCCTATATCGAGTCAATTCAGCCAGTCTTTCAGCGAACTTAGTCAAACAGTTAGATTCCTGGAAACAAGTACTAGAAAAAACTCGCTCCTACGCTCCTGAATTGATTGAGAAGTGGGGAAATTTAGCCCTGGCCTATCGATTGCGAAACTTTGCTCGTAGTGCAGTACGTCTTAAAGATGGACCAATGTCTGTCAAACTAATTAACGCTGCTTTGGCAACTTACTGGCGTCTTCTCTTGGAAGAACCAAGCCGTACCCTTCGGACTTTGGCTGCTGCCTATTTACTTTGGCTGTTGCCTAAGCCCCTATATTCCCACCTCGAAGTTCTGGCTGTTAAAGTAGTGGGAATGATCCAAAGACGTCAGATTTTGCAAGACCAACTTGGACAATAATTGTCTTAGTCATTCACTATAATATCGGTGATAAAATGAAAAAAGTTTCTGTCATTACTCCAGTCTACAACGTTGAGAAGTATATTGCTGCTACAGTACAGTCAGTTTTGGATCAAACTTACCAAAATTTTGAATATTTGCTCATTGATGATGGTTCTCCTGACCACAGTGTAGAGATTTGCCAGGAGTTCCTAGACCCGAGGATCAAAATTATTCGTCAGGAAAATCAGGGAGCTAATGCAGCAAGGAATGAAGGCATCCGCCAAGCCCAGGGAGAGTATATAGCATTTTTAGATGGCGATGACCTATGGTTGCCTCAAAAGCTAGAAAAACATATTGAACATTTGGAAAACAATCCAAATTTGGGGATTAGCTTTAGCTGTTCTGGGTTTATCGATGAAGCAGGAAATCCCCTAGGAATCTATCAACTTCCCAAGCTGAAGGACATCACCATCGGTGACATAATTTGCCGTAATCCTATTAGTAATGGCTCCTGTGCTGTGTTCCGCAAGCAGGTATTTGAAGCCATTAAGTACCAAGAGACTATCAACGGAAAGACCAAAGACTTTTATTGGGATGAAGGATTGCAAGGGTCACAGGATTTGGATTGTTGGTTTCGCATTGCTATCCAAACCAATTGGCACCTGGAAGGCATTGCTGACTCTTTGACTCTATACCGAGTAAATTCCGGTGGTATATCAGCTAACTTGTTCAAAAAACAAAAGTCTTGGGAACAGGTAATTGAGAAGACTCGTTCCTATGCTCCTGAGGTGGTGGTTGAGTGGGAAAACCGTGCCCGTGCTTACCATTTGAGGTATCTAGCTCGTAGGGCAGTTACCTTGAGAGATGGTGCCATGGCTGTCGAATTCTTCAACCAAGCTCTGGGTACCTACTGGCAGATGCTCTGGGAAGAACCACGTCGTACTGTGTTAACTGGGGCTGCAGCCTATTTGCTCTGGGTTATACCTCAGAATCTTTACAAGCATATAGAAGCTGTAGCTTTAAAAACCACAGGGTCTTCACAAAAGCGCCGGATTTCTCAAGCAATCAGAGGTACATGAAATGTCATCTATTAGCAAATAGCTAAAACCCTGCTACCAATGCATGCTGGTTTTGGGGTAATGGGTAATAGGTCTGCCAATGATCCATTCCCCATTACCCATTACCCATTACCCATTACCTATTACCTATTACCTATTACCTATTACCTATTACCTATCTCCAAAGTAAAAAACCTACCCTTGTCAGCCACTCCCCACTCCCGATTCCCGACTCCCCACTCCCCACCCAAATGTAAAAAACCTACCCCTGTGAGCACAGCCCCTCTCCATTCGCGACGGCATCAAGACAGTGAAATTGGATATTTTGTGAGTTGTAGCTAATTGTAAAATTTATGTCTACTAATTGTGAAATTTATGTCTAGTTTTGATAAATTATATCTATCGCTAGACATTTTTTTTTGCTATATTTTTTGATTATGATATACTTCTATAAAGTCTGGTTTTATCGCTTTTATATAAGCTTACAGGGATGGCAGATTGAAATCATGATATTGCTTAATTGCCTACTTTTGACGTTCACTGTCTTATCTAGTTGTCGTATATACTACCAATGCTACCGGAAAATATATTATACAATTAAACAAAAATTATTATACAAAACTTGATAACTATAAAACTATAAAACAAAAACTAATAAAATTTATCTGGGGGGCGACCAGCGCCCCAAAGTACTTGCCAGCTTGAGGTTTAAGCTTACAGTGACTTATCAACTATACATAGACAAAACTATACATAGACAAAAGAAGCATAGTTTGAATTATTGAGAACTCAATCCCTGATTAGTTCGTCCAAGTTTAATAAAAATCGGGTTGATAATTTTGGTAAATTAAGTACCTAAAGCTAGACCAGATAATACTTATAGCTAACCGATCACAACCTCATAAATTTTAGCCTATGAAAACTGTTTCGATAATTATCCCAGTATACGGAGTTGAAAAGTATATTGCTAGCGCAGTACAGTCGGTTATCAACCAGAATTATCAAAACTTTGAACTGCTCATTATTGACGATGAATCCCCAGACAGTAGTATAAAAATTTGTCAAGAATTCTCGGATCATCGACTTAAGATTATTCACCAAACTAATCGGGGACTTGCTGGAGCGCGAAATACAGGAATTCGCCATGCCAAAGGAGATTATTTAGCCTTTTTAGATGGAGACGACTTGTGGTTGCCTCAGAAACTGGAAAGACATATTGAACACTTAGAAAAATTTCCAGAGGTAGGGGTTAGTTTTTGCCGTTCTGCTTTGATTGATGAAGCTGGAAATTTTATGGGTGCCTATCTAATGCCTAAGCTCACTAATATTACTATATCTGATTTGTTTCGAGAGAGTCCGATCGGGAACGGTTCGGCTGCTGTAGTTCGTCGCGAAGTCTTTGACAAAATTAAGTATCAGGATAATCTTTACGGCCCTACAGAAGATTATTACTTTGATGAAAACTTCCGTCGTGCTGAAGATATTGAATGTTGGCTTCGCATCGCTATTCAAACTGACTGGAAAATTGAGGGAATACCTGAAGCACTAACCCTGTATCGAATTAATACACAAGGGTTGTCAGCCAATCTCTTCAAACAGTTCGAGTCCTTGGAACAAATGATTGAAAAGACCCGTTCCTATGCTCCCAAAGTGACCAGCCGATGGGAAAACATTTCTAGGGCTTACCAATTGCGGTACTTGGCTAGGAGTGCGGTTCGTCTTAAAGTAGGTTCAGATGCTGTGACATTTATACATCGCTCATTATCCAATCACTGGCTTATCCTACTAGAACAGCCACAGCGAACAATCTTAACCTTAATAGCCGCTTATATGCTTTGGTTATTACCGAAGTCTTTATATGCTCAAATTGAATTGCTTGTCTCTAAGCTGCTCAAAAATGTTAAAAAACAGCCTCTTGTCCAAAACTAGTACCGCTGGGCGGAATTCAAAATTCAAAATTCAAAATTAAAAAACCTTATAGAGTAATATTATTCTATAAGGGTTTACCTAGTTTGGAATCGTATCTTTATTTACTTTGTGCTTTTCTAGCATGATTAACTAATTTCAAGGTTTGAGTCTACTATGAAAAAAGTATCGGTAATTATTCCAGTCTATAAGGTTGAAAAATATATAGCAGCCACAGTAGAATCTGTGCTCGCCCAAACCTATAAAAATTTTGAGTTGCTACTCATTGATGATGGCTCTCCTGACAACAGTATCCAAATATGTCAACAAATTAACGATCCGAGAATTAAAATTATTCGTCAGGATAATCAAGGAGTCTCAGCCGCTAGAAATACTGGTATTCGCCATGCTCAAGGAGAGTATATCGCTTTCTTAGATGGAGATGATCTATGGGTTCCAGAAAAGCTAGAAAAGCATGTTTTACATCTAGAAACATCACCCCATGTAGGAGTCAGTTTTAGCTATTCTGCGTTCATTGATGAAACAGGAAGTCCGTTAGGAATCTATCAAATAGCCAAAACTAAAGATATAACTACAGATTATATCATGTGTCGTAATCCGATTGGGAATGGTTCAACACCAGTGATTCGGCGAGAAGTGTTTGAAGCAATTCGATACCGAAACGATCAAGCTACGGAGGAGGCTTATTTTGATACTGAATTACACAATATCGAAGACGTGGAATGTTGGCTGCGCATGGCGATTAAAACTGATTGGCAGATGGAAGGTTTGCCAGAGGCGCTAACTTTATATCGTATTCATTCACAAGGGCATTCAGCTAGTATACTCAAGCATATAAACTCTCTAGAAAAGGTGATTGATAAAACACGTGCCTATGCTCCAGAGGTAATTGCTGAATGTGAAAACCCAGCCCGCGCCTATTATTTACGGTTTGGTGCTCGACGTGCCCTCAGCATCAACGAAGGCTTGATGGCAACAGAATTGTTTAATAAGGCTTTAGCGACTTACTGGCGTATTTTGCTAGAGGAACCGCTTCGTACTCTGTTGACGGGGGCTGCTGCTTATTTGCTCCGACTTTTACCTAAAACTATTTACCAGCAAATGGAAGCTGTGGCTTTAAAAACGACAGGAGCTTCACAAAAGCGCCGAATTTATCAGGAGCAAGCTTAGTATTTGATACTAAGTCCGGTTGTGAAAGTAGCTTTTCTTACTGATGGGGAGATGGGGTGATAGGGACATGGGGAGAGGGTTTGAGGTTTTGCACGCCTAAGCCACTGTGTGAACAGGATTTAGTATGATATGGTGCTTTACAAACACTTTGTAAAGCTTTTATAAAAATTTGTATATAAAACTCCTCAACCCTCATTATTTTCTGCGATAAAATAAAAGCTGAGGTTTATACGCAGCTAAAAAATGAATCTACCTTTAACCATAAAAACTAATCTGAAAGAGTTATTGATTGGCACACCGTTTGAGCCTGTGGCAAGAAGTATTGTTGATTTGATCAAGCCTCCTAGCCAAAAGATCCTGACCAGCAGGCAAGATGACACCTATGTCTATCAGATTATGAAGCGGATTTTAGACAAATCCTCAAACTGTATCGATGTGGGTAGCAACATGGGGAGTGTGTTGACAAAAATATGCCAACTGGCTCCCCTCGGTCATCACTATGCTTTCGAGCCGCTCCCCCGGCTGGCTACTAGGCTGCAAAAACGGTTCCCAAAGGTTGATGTTAGGCAAATTGCCTTGAGTGATTTAGAGGGAGAAACCACGTTCTGGCATGTTGTTGATGCCCCAGCACTCAGTGGTCTAAAACAAAGAGACTACAGCTATTGGGGTTATAACAATGCTCAAACAGAATCTATTGCTATCAAAACTCAAAAACTTGATGACATCCTTCAACCTGACTTCAAGGTTAATTTCATTAAGGTAGATGTAGAAGGAGCAGAGTTTCAGGTTTTCAAAGGTGCTATCCGAACCTTAAAAACCCACAAGCCTTACCTAGTCTTTGAATTTGGTCATAGTGGCATGGTTGATTATAAAATAACGCCAGGTATGATGTATGATTTGCTAGTCAACCAGTGTGGTTTGAATATTTTTAAACTTAACAGTTGGCTAAAGGGGTTAGCTCCCCTCAGTGAGCCTGAATTTACGATAATCTGTGAAGAAGACTCTGCTTGGAATTTCTTGGCTACGCCTTAGCGGTAGCTAGAAGACACAGCAGCATTCTGTAAGACTTAGAAAAAACTGGGCAACAAACCCTATAAATCGATATAAATAGTAGGGTGAGTTATTAACGTACTCTATTAGTAGAGTTACTGGGTAAGTCTTGTCCAAGTTGCTGATCTATTTTTTTGATGATTGACTTGCTTGCGATCGCACTCAGGGTGCTTTTAGGCTTATTTATTTTTGCGATTGGGCTAACCCTTGCTAAGTGGATTCCCAATCACCGGATTCGAGCTATTACCCAACCAAACCCTTGGTTTAGGCAAAGGGTTACTCTAGGACTGATGATCCTGACTAGTTTGATGATGCTGGGGTCAATTGTATTAGTCACTGATATCGTTAAGGTAAATTCAGGACAGGCTGAGGTAGTTAGCTCTCGGAAATACCAGAACAACATCCGCCTCGGCACAACTAATGTAGCGATCGGAGGTGGTGGTTATGTCACTGGTGTTTACCTCCATCCACTGGAGAAAGACTTAGTTTATATTCGGACTGATGTGGGTGGCTTCTATCGTTGGGATGAGGCGAAACAACGTTGGATTCCCCTGACAGAACACTTTCCCTTCTCTCAGAGAAACTACTATGGAGGAGAAGCACTGGCTGTTGATCCCAATGATCCCACTATTGTCTATATTGCAGCTGGAAAATATCCCTGGGCTGAACCAGGAGCACTATTTAAATCTACCGATAAAGGACAAACTTGGACAAAGTTGAACCTAGAGCTCAAGATGGGGGCTAACCACAAGAAAAAATGGCTAGGAGAGAGACTAGCTGTTGATCCGTTCAATTCCAATATTATCCTGTTCGGCTCTAGAGAAGATGGACTTTGGAAATCATCGGATGCTGGTGCAACCTGGGAAAACGTGACTTCTTTTGCAGGTAAACCAGATAACAAAATTGGTATTACAGCGATTGTCTTTGATACACAGGTACCGGGCTTAGTGTATGCTTCGCCCTATGGAGATGGCATCTACAAATCTACTGACTCTGGGGTCAGCTGGACTCAGGTAGCTGGTAGCCCAAAAACAGTCAATCGCATGGCTGTGGGAAACAATAAAATCCTCTACGTTACCAGTACCAGTAATCCTGGAGTCCACAAGTATGCCAATGGTGTCTGGAAAACCATGAAACCAGGGGGATCTAATCGGATTTTTGGTCCGGTCAGTGTGAATCCTGCTAATCGTGAGGATATCATAGTTGCCCTAAACCGCACACAAAAAACTAAATTCTACCGTTCGTTGGATGGCGGCGCTACCTGGAAACAGCAGCAGTCTTCTGCTAACAACACTATTCCCTGGTGGCCGAAGAAATTTTTTGCCAATCATATGGCAGGGATGGAATTTGACCCGAAAGTACCGGGAAGAGTGTGGTTTACGGATTGGTATGGTGTATGGCGGACAGATGATCTTAATGCTAATCCCGTTGTTTGGACTAACTATGCCGCCGGACACGAGGAAGTTGTTCCGTTCACTCTGGTTTCACCACCCCGTGGTCCCATACTGGTAAGTGGGGTGGCGGATGTGGATGGTTTCTACCATAACCAAGGATTAGATACTTACCCCTCTCAACGACTTGGTCTGGGGGAACCTGGTAAGTCATTCCAGGATACCTATAGTATTGCTTACTGTGAAACTAAACCCTTACAGATGGTTCGGGTTGGTGGTTACCGCTGGAATTCAACCTATACTGGCGCGACTTCCACTGATGGTGGTCTGACATGGCAAGAGTTTGCCTCATTCCCAGACAATACTATGCCGATGCGGGTGGCTATGTCTGCTACTAACCCCAATTTATTTGTTGTGACAGTTAGTCAAGGTCAGCCGTTGCGCACTAAGGATGGAGGGGTGACCTGGCAAAAGGTGTCAGGATTACCCAATGGTCCCGGTGGTCCATGGAATTGGTCTCAATCTTTAGCGGCAGACCCTGTAGATGGCAACAGGTTTTATTACTATGCCAAAGGCAAAGTCTATCGTTCCAATGATGGTGGCTCATCCTTTCAAGTTGTGAATGATTCACTGCGGAATGAAGGTTGGCATTCCCTGAAAACGGTGCCAGGGGTTAAGGGCGAAATTTGGCTGAGTCTAGACCGCAAGGGTTTCTATCGCTCTACCGATGGCGGTAAGTCATTCCTTAAGCTGCCTTCAGTCACCAGAGCTCACCTATTTGCTTTTGGTAAAGCACCCCAGGGGAGTGACACTCCAGCACTGTATATTTATGGAAATATTGATGGAAATGTTCCCAATCTTGAGAATGGGGTTAGGAATCAAGAAGCTACAGGGACTTCAGGAAGCTCAGCCAAAAGCCGTGCCGAAGAACCAGGAATATTCCAGTCTCTTGACATGGGACGCACATGGACACGGATGGGCGATCGCTCCCGACCAATTGGCAATAGACCTGGTGTGATGGAGGCGAGTAAGCAGGAGTTCGGACTTGTCTTTATTGGTACCAATGGTAGGGGAATATACTACGGATCACAATAGGGTCAATGTAAGCATATGCGCTACGCGCACGCTGCTTGAGGTGCCGTCAGCCGTGAGCTAAAAGCTCACGCTACTTGAGGTGCCGTCAGCTTATTTTTCAAGTAACGTGCACTATGGGCATAAACTGTTCCCGTAGCGTGACCACATGCCTTTAGCTGATAGCTGATAGCTGATAGCTGAATGCTTAGCGGTTAATTTTGATTGATTGTTTAAGATTTTTCTAAAATTTTCCTTGTAATTAGGGTACTCCTTATTGAATAGGGAATACACTAGATTACTGACTTGTTTCGTGTTAATCAGGGAATCAAACTATGGCACTCCTGCAATTTTTAATCATTAGCGCCATTTGTATGGTGTTAATCAAGTTTGTTGCCTCTTGGTTTGGGTATGGCAACATACCGATACTGAATAAATTAGTGACAATTATTCTCAGCGTCTTCGTCACCTTTGAAATTATTCAGCTGGTGCAAGCTATGATTATCAAATTTGGTTGAGGGCTGACGGTTGAGGGAGAGTTGAAGGTTGAAGGTTGAGGGTTTAGGGTTGAAGGTTGAAGGTTGAAGGTTTAGGGTTCAAGGTTGAAGGTTTAGGGTTCAAGGTTGAAGGTTGAAGGTTGAAGGTTGATGGGTGACGGTTGATGGGTGACGGTTGACCTTCAATAAGATGCGATCGCTTAAGTTATTAATAAGTTACTAAAGTTAAACGTTAACTATAGCGTTTATGCTACTTATGAGGTACAGTCAATTTTCTTCCCCCTACTCCCTACTCCCTACTCCCTACTCCCTACTCCCGACTCCCTACTCCCGACTCCCGACTCCCGACTCCCTGTATTACCCAATAGTTTCTAGCAGTGTCTGGAGAATCAAATAGGCTGAGGTAGCACCAGGGTCTTGATGTCCCACACTGCGCTCCCCTAAATAACTGGCTCGTCCCTTCTTGGCCACCAAGGGAATAGTATTTTTCATCCCTTGTTCTGCTGCCTTGACAGCCTGTTGCAAGGCTTCTAGCATACTGTCTCCTTTATCTACAGCTTGTGCGAAGGCATTGGCTGCGGGTGATAGAGCATCTAACATGGTCTTATCTCCCAAGTTGGCTTTGCCTCGCTGGACGACTCCCTCCACTGCTGCTTGGAATAGTTTTACCATATCCTCTTCTGTCAGTTCTTGCTTTCCTGCTACTGCTGCACTTGAGCGCAAGAACAGGGTGCCATAAAGTGGTCCACTGGCACCTCCCACAGTGGAAATTAGAGTCATGCTGACGGTTTTGAGAATACTGCCAATGTCTTTATCTGCCACTTTAGGAAGCTGAGTGATCACCTTTTGAAAGCCACGATTCATATTAATACCGTGGTCAGCATCACCAATAGCAGCATCAAGTTCGGTTAGATAGTCCTTGTTTTGTTCTAGTACAGTAGCTACTGCTTGTAACCACTGTATAATTTGATGTTTAGTTACCATAGTGGCAGAGTTGCTCAGGGGCTCAGGGCGTCAAGGTAGCAATTAGCAATTAGTAATTAGCAATGAGCAATTAGCAATTAGCTAAGCTGTACCATACCAATGCTCCCCGATATGATACCAATCATAGTCCCCAACGCAGGGCTGGTGTCTTGACTGGTGCATCCCAGAATTTAATTAGCTCATCGTTCATTTTGAGTAGGGTAATCGAGCAGCCTTGCATTTCTAGAGACGTAATATAAGGACCAATCAGACTACGCACGATTTCCAGTCCCTTTTGTTCACAGATTTGGGCTAATTTGCGATACACAATGTACAGTTCCGACAAGGGAGTACCACCCATGCTATTTACGAATGCCAGAATGCGATCGCTTTTCTGAAAAGGCGGGTCAGTTATTTCCAACTCTGTCCATTCTGCTTTATCTTCATCCCACTCTCGCACTGTGCGGCTATAGGCAGAATCTTCAATAATCGATAGCGCTAGCATTTCAGTCATCTCATCCGCTGATTTGAGGGACATTCGTTGTCTTCCCGGTTCCCCGTGAATGCCAATCCCAAATTCTATTTCTGCTTCCCCCAAGTCAAACATGGCACTCCCTTTAGCAGGAGGAGTGCAGGATGTCAAGGCCATACCCATGCTGCGTCCATTACTATTAACCTGGCGACAGAGATTAGCCAGTTGTTTGAGGTCATAACCGGCAGCAGCAGCAGCGCCACAGATTTTCTCGGCTAATAATGTTGTCCCTACCCCCCGCCTGCCTTGAGTATAGAGGCTATCTTTAACCGCTACATCATCATCAATTAGGATATTGAGGACTCGGATGCCTTCTGAGATAGCTAATTCGGCAGCTAACTCAAAATTCATGACGTCACCGCTATAGTTTTTGACAATATTAAGAACCCCTGCACCACTGTTGACTATTTTGGCAGCTTCTAGCATTTGGTCGGGGGTGGGAGAGGTAAACACTTCACCGGGACAGGCGGCATCTAACATTCCGGCACCCACAAAGCCCCCGTGCAAGGGTTCATGACCACTACCGCCACCGGAAATAATCGCTACTTTGTTTGATATGGGAGCATCAGCGCGGTAGATCAAGGGGGGGTCAAGATTAATTTTGAGCAGGTCAGGATGGGCTAAAGCCATCCCTTCTAGGCTTTCTCTGACAACATTATCGGGATGGTTGATTAATTTTTTCATGATTGATATCAGTGGTAATGGGTCATGGGTCATGGGTCATGGGTAATTGCCCCAACTTCCCCTTCTACCAATACTGCCATCCGTTACATCCGTTACTCATCCGTTGCCCGATCTTCTATTTGTCACAAGTCTAAAGCTTTGCTTATTCTTACTTCCACAACAAGATAAATAGGCATTGCTTAATGATTCAACGCCCTTTTGTTGAAACCGCAATTTTTTTTGGCTTGGAAATATAGCGCTGCGCTATAGCACTATATTTCAGGAGTGCGATCGCAAAAAAACTATATCGCTAGTTCAGCCATGCCCTGTTCATACAACCTTTAACCAATTATGCCATGGTTCAATCCAAATGGTAGTATAATCCCGATCCCAATTTTGCCAATTATGGTAACACATAAGGAAATTCAACCATGACCATAACCAAAGCAATGTCATCTCAACGATATGCAGAATTTGACCAGGTGTTCCAGTTGTTTGATGCCAATGGTGATGGATTTATCACTCGTCAGGAAATCATCGATGCTCTAGAGGTTTTGGGACAAGGCATTTCCCTTCAAGACCGAACCAATCTTTTCAATCTGCTCAACACAGATGATGTTGTGACCCGGGATGCCTTTATGGAGTGGATGGTAAACCGCCAAGATCTCGATATTAGGGCTGATCTGCGACAGGTGTTTGAACTGATTGATGTTGATGGTAGTGGCAAATTATCGATTGAGGAGTTCACGCAGATTATCCAGTGCTTCAACACTACCGTAACTGATTCAGAAATTGCTACCTTGGTGAGAAAAGCTGATTTAAATGCAGATGGCGAAATTGATTTTGAAGAGTTTATTGCCACTCAGACTTATGAATCGGGTCTGAAGATTTCGATCGCAGGCTTACGCAGTTTTAAAAAGATTTTGCTTCAGTACCAGAAAGTCGCAAAGTTTTCCTCCATTGCCCTGATTGAAGTTGATTCTGAATTAGGAGCGGGAACGCGCGGTCAATCCATGGGAACTGCTGCTTTGAGAGAAGCTGCTATCCAAAAACAGGCGGCACGAATGCATGCCGAGAATGGTGTTTTGAGTCTGGATAGTTTACAAGTACAAACGGAAAATTGGGCAGATGCTCTGGGACACAAACATCAGTACGCCAAGTATATTCACAAGCTATATCAGGTGCTGAGCCGAACCACCGATGTAGTAGCCCAAACCCTACAGGAGGGGCTGTTTCCAGTGGTACTGGGTGGGGATCATTCAACGGCAGCAGGGACAATCGCCGGAATCAAAAAAGCCTTTCCGAATCATCGCTTGGGAGTGGTTTGGATTGATGCCCATGCTGATATTCACTCTCCCTATACTACTCCATCGGGAAATATGCATGGGATGCCTTTGGCGATGGCGACTGCTACTGATAATCTGGCCAAGCAAATCAATGATCTTGACTCAGACACCTTAGAACTGTGGAACCTGTGCCAAAGATTGGGGCTGGCAGATAGCGCGAATTTGAGCATTGAGGATCTGGTGTATGTTGCGGTACGAGATACGGAAGAGGCTGAAGACCACTTGATAGAAACACACCAGATCTTAAACATGACCACTGAGCAAGTTCGTACCTTGGGTGCGGATGTGGTTGCCCAACGGTGTTTAGAGAAGCTAGAGGGGGTGGATCTGATTTACGTTACTTTTGACGTGGACAGTATGGACTCCACAATTTGTATGGGAACGGGAACCCCAGCTCCAAATGGGATTTTTGTCAAGGAAGCCTGTCTGCTCAACGAAACTTTGGTTAAAGATCCACGGGTGTGTTGTTGGGAAATCTGTGAAATTAATCCCCTGCTCGATACCCTCAACACCATGGTGGAAAACTCCCTGGGCATTTTTGAAACCGTAGTGGATGCCATTGCCAATCGC
>NZ_JAAHHE010000349.1:0-6090 GCF_010692525.1 Moorena sp. SIO3B2 | reverse complement strand
TGTAGGGAATCGGGAATCGGAACCCACCCCTAAGGGGTTAGGGGTGGGTTCCGATTCCCGATTCCCTTAAATTAGATCCATATACCAACCACCCATGAGTAATTCTGAAGCAAACAACCGTAAAACTATTAACAAAGTCGCCATTGTAGGAGGAACCCACGGTAATGAATTTACCGGTGTATACCTAGTCAAAAAATTTGATAAGTTTCCAGAATTAATCACTAGACCTAGTTTTGAAACCTCGACACTGATCGGTAATCCCCAAGCCTTTCAAGCTGCCAGGAGATATATTGATACAGACTTAAACCGCTGCTTTGCTAAAAGTGACCTGGAAAATTCCGAGCTTTCTTTCTATGAACAAACCAGAGCCAAAGAGATAGCTCAAACCCTAGGGCCAAAAGGCAATTCCAAGGTAGATTTTATTCTAGATTTGCACAGTACCAGTGCTAATATGGGGTTTACTATAATTCTCGTCAACAACGACCCCTTTAATTTGCAACTCGCTGCTTATCTGAGTTCCCTTGACCCCTTAGTTAGAGTTTATAGTTCCATTGAACCAGGTAAAGAAAATACCTTTCTAAGATCCCTATCTAACTTCGGGTGTTGTATTGAAGTCGGTCCCATTGCACCAGCTAGTCTCAAGGGCGCTATTTTTCAAAAAACTGAAGCCTTAATTCACGCCACGTTAGATTATATTGAAGACTATAATAACGGTAAACTATTATCAAACACTTATCCTCTAACCATTTATCACTATTTAAAAGTAGTTGACTATCCCAGAAACGAAGCTGGTGAACTAGAAGGTATGATTCATCCTCAGCTCCAGGGCAGAGATTATCAAGAACTTAATCCTGGTGACCCCATGTTTCTTACCTTCGATGGCACCACAATTTACTATGAAGAAGAAGCCACCGTTTGGCCAGTATTTATTAATGAAGTTGCCTACTATGAAAAAGGAGTAGCGATGTGTTTGACTAAAAAAGAGATAGTTAGGGAGTAGGGAACAGGGAATCGGGAATCGGAACCCACCCCTAACCCCTCCCAGGAGGGGAACGGGAATCGGGAATCGGGAATCGGGAAAGATATAGGGTGATGGGGTGATGGGGTGATGGGGTGATGGGGTGATGGGGTGATGGGGTGATATCAGGTTCGGATAATTAGTTATAAAAAACTTTATCCCTTGAAACCTTACTCCTTTACTTCTGCCTTCTGCCTTCTGCCTTCTGACTTCTGCCTTGTTTTTGCCCCTAGTATAAGTATTC
This sequence comes from Moorena sp. SIO3B2, assembly GCF_010692525.1. NCBI lineage: Bacteria > Bacillati > Cyanobacteriota > Cyanophyceae > Coleofasciculales > Coleofasciculaceae > Moorena > Moorena sp. SIO3B2. Next base: position 4,828 of record NZ_JAAHHE010000349.1, on the reverse strand, counting down.
AACCGGACATGATATGATGGGAAGATGGGGAGAATACAGAATTTTATTGCTGATAAAACTTTGATTAATTACTAATTACTAATTATAGCGTTTTGCCTGTAGCTTAAGTAGAATCCCGACTCCCGATTCCCTCGGTGCGCGCCTCCTAGGGCGAGTAAATCGCCCTTGGGTCGCGCACCGCTCCCGACTCCCGACTCCCGATTCCCTACTCCTGACTCTGTAATCCCTGCTGCAATATTTCTAAAACTTTGGCTAAATTTCCGGCTAATAACGCCGCTTTATCTAACCATAATCCAGGGAAAATTTCTGAACAAAGTATGCCCTCAGGATTGGTTTCCAGTTGAGTATAGTCCCCTTCCCTTAACCGAAACCAATCAAATTCACCATCATCAACTCGCCATACCAAATATTCTTGTACTCCATTACGACGATAAACGTTTAATTTTTTATGTAAATCAATAGAAACAGTGCTAGCCGCAATTTCTACGATTAACTCCGGCGCACCTTCTACATAATCATCCTCAGTAATGATTGATTGTCCATCTTGTTCTATTCTCAATAACGCATCAGGTTGCACTTCGTTATCAGCATCTAGGCGCACAGTTGTGTTATCGAGTGTTTCTACTCCTGGTCTACTTGCTTCATAGGTTCCTAACCATGTCATAATCCGAGAATGGGGTTTGCCATGTTTTTTTGCTCGTACAGGAGATGCCATGTAAACAATTCCTTCAATTAATTCGGCTTTTTTCAAATCAGCCATAGCGGAATAGCGACGCTCAAATTCAGCAAGGGTTAGTTGATCCCCATTTTCTAAAGGAGGAATAGTCGGGTCCCGAGTAATTGTGGCAGTTGATGTGATCATTTTTGGCTCTACTTTACTTGTTATTTAACAGGGAACAGGGAAAGAGTGGGGCGGGGGCGCGGGGAGATGGGGAGATGGGGAGATGGGGAGATGGAGATGAGGAGATAGGGAGATGGGGAGAATGCAGAATTTTATTGCTGATAAAACTTTGATTAATTGCTAATTACTAATTATAGCGTTTTGCCTGTAGCTTAAGTATAATCCCGATTCCCGATTCCCTCGGTGCGCGCCTCCTAGGGCGAGTAAATCGCCCTAGGGTCGCACCGCTCCCGACTCCCGATTCCCGACTATTCAAAACTGATTTATTCCTTCGGCAACCATTCGATATCCAGTAATTGGTCAAGACAGTAGGGACATTCTGGAGGTAAACTTACGGAATTCTGAGTTTTTATCGTCACAAATCCTAAGGCATCGTTATAAATAGAACTCAGTTCATTATCTAGATAATTACGGAGATTAGTCGTTAGTTTACGTTTGAGCTGAATTCTGAAGTTATAGATTTCCCCTTGCCAGTGAACTGCATTATAATCATATTCACTTGTCCAATATTGCAGGAATAATAAATGACGGATAACTTGTTCTAAAAGGCTAGCTACGGCATTTTTCTTCTCTCTGCCCAAATCCTCTAACTCCTCAATTAAGTTATCCCAATCTAGTTGATTAAATTCTTTATTTTTCAGGAGCTTAATCGTTTCTTCTAGCCATTGGACATCATCAATGTCGTAGAGATTTTTTAAATCTAAACTACTATTTATACTACTCATAGTCAATTGTTCATAAAAATATCACTTACTTTTCTATATCAAACACTCCAGATACTTTTAAAGTAATATCCTTAAATCCAGGAGATAACACTAACTCATCACCAGAAAAGCTACCAACTTCTGTATAACTTGTTCCTGTCAGTTTTAAAACCAATATAGTTTTACTTTCCGGGTCCACAATCCAGTATTCAGGAATAGCACAATCCTGATATTGGATTCTTTTCGCAATATAGTCTCGCTCTCGTTGTAACTCTCCTGGGCTAACCACTTCAACCACTAATAAAGGCGGTGACATAGAGAGGCGAATGGTATTACGCTTTGATAATTGTTGAATATGCTCTTCTCGAATAATGGTCAAATCAGGATAACGGTTTTTCGGTTCACCTCTAACTTCTAATTCTAATCCTTGACCCCGGACTCTACGATGACCTACCAGTAAAGCAAACCTAATCAATAAAAACGTAGCAATTTCAACATTTACTCCCGACTCTGGAGGCATTTCAATTAACTCTCCATTAAATAACTCATAGAAGTTTTCTGAGTTATCATTGTAGGATAAATACTCATCAAAGCTTTGAAATTTATGGGTCAGTTGTACCATCATTGTTCACCGGCAAAGTCCGGTGCATTACGTAAGCTATCAGCTAATGCGCTACGCGCACGCTACTTGAGGTGCTAATCAGCTAATCAGCTAACACACCATTCATAGTTCACGTGGAAAGTCCGGTGCGTTACGCCTAGCGGCTAACACACCCTACTTACTAATATAATGTTAGGATAATTACCATTAATACCAATCTCCCCATCTCCCCACACTCCCCACACTCCCCACACTCCCTACTCCCTACTCCCTACTCCCTACTCCCTACTCCCTAACTTCTTACTACTCCGATACGCTTCAGTCAATGACGTCAAGTAAGGTTTAAGGCGACGATCCACGAATTGAAGCATGGGTTGGTTGCTCTCTCCCACCGCACAGGTATAGTAAGGAATATCGCTCTGGAGTTGAGCCATGATAGACTCTGCAATCAGCATGGCACCACGGCCACGCCGTTGGAACCCCCTGTCGGCGGTTTTCCGGGTGGACGAACAGGGAAAGAATGACAGCAGTAGTGGTGTCGGTTTTGGGGTCTTTGCGCAGTTCTGCCACCAGCAAGCCTACCATTTAATCCTTTTCCACTGCTGCTAAACCCAGCAGTTCTCCTAAAAGGCTGGCACATTGCCAGTGGCTAGCAATGCTGGGGCAGGTGTAGTCATCGTATTCTAAGGAGGTAGTAGCATCAAAGTTTTCGAGCCACTGATAGGTAACTTGGGGGGAGTAGGTGGTGGTCACTGGTTTGGGGAATCGGGAATCGGGAATCGGGAGTCGGAACCCACCCCTAACCCCTCCCAGGAGGGGAACGGGAGTCGGGAATCGGGAGTCGGGAATCGGGAATCGGGAGTCGGGAGTCGGGAGTCGGGAGTCGGGAGATTAATCGTAGGGTGGGCAGTGGCAAGCTACCGAAATCGGCAAGGTTGGTGAAGAGCTGATCAGCCACTGCCCACCAGAGCCCAAACTACTTTTTTTTATCTATTTCTTACTCTATCGGTCATGCATTTATCTGTCATGCAGCCAGCAAATGCCATCGCGCTTTACTTCAGGATGCATCTAATTATTGCTGTTTGACCCAGTCGGTGGAACGGGTATCAGGCGTAGAACCGGCATCTTGCCGGTTATCAATATTCCCAAGCAGGCAGGATGCCCACCCCACTGATATGCATGCCGAATGGGCATCAGACGTGGAATGGGCATTTTGGTGGAACCTTCTGCGACTAATGCCCGCCAGGCACGGCTCCCGTGGTAACCGAAAACGAGTTAGTAGCACAGGTAGCTCGGAAATTTATCCAGGCAAATCGCGCGCCATCCGAGACCAAAAAGGGATTTTGACATTTTGATCGGATAGTGGTAAATTAAGGGCACTACTCTGCGTCGTCGCCCGCCAAAGGATTTTTATTTACGCCACGCGCCACCACGCCCTGTCTGGGAGAGAGACTCGGAGACTGACTCCTCATTTTGCCCCTCATTTTTCCTTGCCACCACCTTACGAGAAACAGGAGCGTTGCCTTGCCCACTATTGCCTTGCCACCACCTTACGAGAAACAGGAGCGTTGCCTTGCCACCACCTTACGAGAAACAGGAGCGGTCTGTTTGGGGGTTAGTTTTTTCTTGGGCATGGTTTCATCTCCATAGAATTAAACTTTCTGTGGTTTAGCTTATTGAGTTGGCTGTGGCTGTGTCAATAGACATCTCCAGAAACTCGGTTTTGACCCAGGCAGTGCAAGGGTTTGAGGTTAATTTTTGGAGATGTCTAATAGGTTTTTTCTCACGTTTTGTTACGTGGGGAGATGGGGAGATGGGGAGATGGGGAGATGGGGAGATGGGGAGATGGGGTGATCTGGGTACAAGTAGAATCGTAGGGTGGGCAGTGGCAAGAATCGCGAAATTGGCAAGCTTGGGGAATATATCATCAGCCACTGCCCACCAACCCTGCCCACTGCCCACTGCCCACCAAAGGGGTATTTTATTATAATTTATAGTGTGCGCTATGGGCATAATCTGATAGCTGATAGCTTGCCTATAATCAGGCATACCATTACGTAAACGAACGAGTAAACTTGTGATGGAAAACAAAGTAATCGATGTGAGTGAGCTAAGTCCAAAACAGATTGCTATCATTACAGAAATTGTTGAGACTTTTAAGTTAGTCGCTCAACAAACTAATTTACCCGAAGATTTAAGCAAAGCTGAAACTTCCAAAAAATCCTTAAATCTTGCCGAGAGAATAAAACAGCGTTTTGCCCATTTATCAGATGTAGAAATTACCCAAATTCCCAGAGATAAAATGCGTACTCCTCCTCTATTTGATCAATGATCATTTTAGATACTAATGTTATTTCTGAGTTGATGAAAGGTAATATAGCGTTGATCACAGTTATGAGGTACAGTATTCTTTGAAGCTGATTCCCTGTTAGGTGCGCTTTCCGCATCTAATTATTAAATTCGCCACGGGTCGCACCTCTTGATGCAGCGCATCCCTATTACCTATTACCTATTACCTATTACCTATTACCTATTACCTATTACCTATTACCTATTACCTATTACCTATTACCTATTACCTATTACCTATTACCTATTACCTATTACCTATTACCTATTACC
>NZ_JAAHHE010000348.1:0-6176 GCF_010692525.1 Moorena sp. SIO3B2 | reverse complement strand
ATGCTAAAACCGGATAATCTGACTCAAGCCCTTCGAGATGCTTTAGGGCTTGTTCTGGCTGATTTTGTTGAATTAAATCCGATGCCAACAGATAACGGGCGCGATACTGTTCCCGAGACTTCGGACCGGAGGCAAAGGCATCTAGGTTAGTTGCTCGTTGTTGAGGTGGCAGGGAAACCAGCCGTGCTACAGCGGATTTGCCTGTTGACTCCGTTAACCCTTGGTTAGCAGTCTTGTTTTCCTCTCTTTCCTCTAGTTGATTCGCTACGGTGACACCTAAGAATACAGCTCCCAGGCACACTGATACCAATAGCACTATGGCTCCAGCCAATAAACGAAATTGCTGTCTACGCTCTTTTAACATATATCCTCACCCAACACAGTTGCTGCAGTTGAAAGTCTCTTAGCATATGACCCATCACCAGGGTAATCTGGTTTCCCTCTTGAGTTATAAACCATAATATAAAGTTCTTGACTAAGAACCTGGAACCGGACGTAGTCAGATTTGGTCAGAATTAGTCAGACTTAACAGAGCACGAAGCCAGCAATAAGTAGATAATTAGATAACTATAATAACTATTATGATAACTATATTTTTTTAACCCTGATGAGGCACATTTTTGCCACCCTTAGCGCGCCCCATTCCATATCTTAGAACTAGGTTACCTTTAAATTGTGACGATTTATGGTACGATTGCCAATAATTTTGTTATTTAGGAAAGGGAACAGGGAGTCGGGAGTCGGGACTCGGGAGTCGGGAGTCGGGAATATAGAGTCAAAAATTATCACAATTCATTAGTCAGAGTTGGCAGTTGATCACAAGAGTGAACTTGAAAAGAAGTCATGACTGAAACCACCGTTGATCAGATTCGATTCACTACTACAGACCTAGATCTTTTACCAGAGGACGGTAATAGATATGAAGTTATCGATGGAGACCTGTTTGTGACCAGATCCCGCCATTGGAACCACAACAAGGTGGTGGGAAGACTATACAATGCCCTTGATTCCTGGTCTTTAAGTGATAAGGGCTATGGTGAAGCTGTCCTAGTTCCAGGTATTGTTTTTGACCAAGAAAATGCTGTGGAACCTGATGCTGTCTGGGTTTGCGACAAGAATCGCTTGCCACAGATGCTTGATGAAGCAGGCCATTTAACTGAAGCGCCAGACCTAATCATAGAGTCTTTATCACCAGGAACTCAAAATGAGCGTCGTGACCGAGAGGTAAAACTGAAACTCTATTCAGTGCGGGGGGTTCGGGAATACTGGATTGTGGATTGGCGCACCACTAAACTTGAGGTTTATCGGCGACAAACTGCCAAGCTTACCTTAGTCGAGACTCTGTTTCCTGGAGATATACTGCGATCGGCAAAGCCGCGCCAAAGGCGATCGCATTTGCTTCCTGGTTTTGAGTTAGAGCTTCAGATTGTGTTTTTGTAACCATCCTAAACTCACCCGTTAGGGGAGTTTAGGCTTTCAGTAACCAGAATCAGACTCCCCTTGAAAGCAACGACAGCTATTAACTATTAGCACGGCTAAAACGGCGTTGCTGACCAAGGAATGGTGTACTAAAAATAAAACTATGCAATGCCCGCGTATGTCATAGCAACAAAACTCATCAATAGGGTCATCACAGAGGCAAACAAAGATATAAATGTAACAAATTCGAGCATCAAGACAATGTTGCAGGAGCAAGTCACTTATGCTGAGCATTTGTACTCAAGCTATAGCCCCCTCAGGTATTTTAGCTTACTCTGATAGTACATATAGCAACCGAAGTATAGTTTAGGACAGAGTATTTTGGTTTAAAGGGAGCTTTGGAGTAGGGACTGAGGCCGTGGGCCACGCTAAGCGAACGGAGCAGAAATATGTCTTAAGCTTTACTTCGACTGCTATAGTTCATAAGCTGTCAAGCATTGAGATTGGGATACCTAAATTCCTCAAAGGGAACGAGCAACTTCGGATCAGATAACGGGGAATAACCAATTTAAATGCACATCAGCTTATGTTCGGCAACTTTGACCTGCTTCCCTTGTTGTTATACTAGTTGTTGGGTATCCCCTGGAAAAGATTGAGTCTAAACTCCGGTATTAATCTGATCAAAAATCTCTTTTTGATTGTTCATACATCATGAATATAAGTAGTTAAATTTTCTACTAGTTTGGGTACAGCATTGTGTGCATCTTCTAGAGATTTACTATGGCGATCATCCCCAAATTCTTGATATTCAATTGCGATAATATTGTGATTATCAACACCAAGAATTTCAAAACACTTAATTATATGTGGATGAAGATAGTTATCATTAGCATTTTGCTGCTCGGATAAAAAGCCTCCTTCACCACTAGCACTGAGAATTACCAAAGTTTTACCACTTTGAATTGGTTTAATTGGATGCTCGCCACGAGATAGATCAAAGCTAAATGTTTTATTCACTCTTATCACTTGATCGATCCAGGCTTTTAAACTGACAGGCATTCCGTAGTTGTACATAGGAGTGCCAATAACGATAATGTCAGATTGAACTAATTCATTAATCAAAATATCGGAGAGTTTTAGTTCTTGACGTTGTTCGTAACTGCGATTGGCTTCATCAGTGAATGCAGCATCAATCCAAGCCTCCGTTGTTGCTGGAGGTGGTTTTATACCGACATCTCGTCTAATAATGCAATCATTAGGACGTTTTGTTTTCCATTCTTTTATAAAACGACCTGACAATTCCCTACTTAGAGATCTGTTAGTTCGCGCACTAGCATCAATATGGAGTAGTGTTTTCATTAAAATTACCCTTTACAAATTTTACCTTCAAATTTTACCTTCAAAGCAAAGAATACCGGTTCCTGGTTCAAAATAAAATACTCACCAGATCTTGATACTACCATTGTATCCTTCAAAAGTTTCACCGGTTTCAAAGCTTGTATTAGTCTGAGCTTGTAAGTTAGCATATTTTCATTCATGGCGGTTAATTTTTTTCATTGGAACTGCCTTGGTTACCAAGACTTTGGTACATCCAGTAATAAATCGAACAGAACATAACAAAGACAAACACAGAAAAACCGATCGAAACAACACTGATAGGAATCAATATTAAAGAACTTACCAGCTCGATCAATATAAGTCCTATAACTATACTAACAATAGTTTTGCGCTTCAATAAACTCCCTATTATTGCCCCTGTCGGAGCCCCAATTACAACTACAGGAACTGCCGTCAGCCAATAATTAATTATTGGCTCTCCAAAATCCCTAAGAATATATTTATGAATTATCAAACCTGCTATCGCATTAATAGCCATCAAAATGACTGAAGTTGGGGTACTATTTTTTTCACATAATCCAAACAATAACACCATTATCGAAAAACAAAAAATGTCCATACCGCTACCCACTAATCCGCTGATAATTCCTCCTATCAGTCCTGTTATTAGTGAAATAACTCGTTCCCTATTTCCCCAAAAAATGATAGCCAAATTTCGTCTTATTTTAGTTCGATTGGAAGCGAACAAAACAACTGCAAAACTGCTGATCATCATCGTGAAAGAAATCTTAATAGCTTCTGAAGGCAAAAGGAAAGCCAAAAAACTTGAGCTGAAAAAAATACCTGGAATTCCTCCAAGGCTTGCCCAAAATATGAATCGCCATTCAACCTTAGTTCTCATTGCCATAATGGTCAATGACGCCGCACTCATACCAACACTTTGAATTGCTAAAGAAAAGACCTTGGCATCGTGTGGAGATAATTGAAGCACTTTGGTCAAAACCGGAAAGGCGACTGCTCCTCCGCCCATACTGGTGCTACCAGCAACCATAGACCCAAAAATCATAGTTGAAGCTATCTCCCAGTTAGCTTCAAACAGAGAAAGTACTCGACTAGGACTAACTGCAAATAACCATATACTCCAGGTAGCGATAGCACAGAATAAGCTAGTAAACAAGGAGAATAAAAGTGGATTAAATTGAAGCTTATATCTATAAACATTTAAATTTTTATAGATATTTTTATAGATATTTTTTTTGAAAATATTAGTTTTTTTTCGCTGATACATACAAATATATTAAAAATAAATGGTATTATATATATTGATTAATTGGTTAGTTTTAATACAAAATCATTGACATAATAAAGCTACAGCAAAAGCTTATATAGTCTGGGTTTCAGTTAGATTATGAATGTAATTAATTCTGTTTAGATCCATACGGCATTAAATGTTAGTGCGTCAAATTAATGTGGGATAGGTGGCGCGGTCATGCCAATTCAAAGGGCGAGCGCTAGTCCTGCCCTTTGAGCTACAGTTGTCTTGAAGCAACTATGCTGCCAAATCCAAAAGAGATAGAGTAATTCTAAAATTAATGAGCTATGAATGTTCTCCCTTGAAGGCAGTAGGCAGGTGAAGTGTAGCTCACTTATTCCATAAACGCTATAGCAATCCTATCTGATTCGTGAAATATAGTGGCCGATCGCTTTTAGCAGAAGCGTGGCCTTTTGGCCAAAGCTATCGCTATAACCCTTGCCCAGCAATGATTTTATATTTTGCCGATTTTACAAATGATTTAGGATTGCTATATATTAGCAATCCTTTTTTATCTACGCTGATTTTTTATGCCATAACGGTATTGACAGCATAAATTTTTTGGTTACTCTTAGAAACAGATTGATTTGAAATCAATTGAATATTATCTTTCAAAGGTTTCATAACTCTATGTAAATCACGGGGTTGTGATTTGGGTTTAAAAAGACCATTACCTTCCCAGGTGTCCACATCTAAGCTAATAGCCCAGGCGTTTAACCAAACCGGCTCTGAAAACATGGTTAGTTTATTGGGCATAGTATCCTCTAGTGCCAACAAAAATATTACTTGAGCCAGTTCCTCAAGTATTTTTAAATTGGCTATGTAGTCGTCAATAAGCTGTAGATCGGTCTTTTTAAAAAACAAGTTTGAACGAAATTGGTTAACAAAAGGCAACATTCCTAAATAATCTATAAATTCAAAGGAAAGTCTATGAGTAGGTTTGTTTGACCACTCTTTAAACAATTGCTCAACCTGATGTGCTAAGGATGAAAATTCCTCAAGAACACCATCAAATTTTTCCATTCTATCTGGGTCTAAAAATACGGAATTAAAAATCAGTGGTGTTACAGTTGCCCAGGAAAACATTGCCTTCCAAATATACTGCATTAAAAATAACACAGGACTTTTACCCAAAAGCTGATAAGAGCCTCCGATACTTGTTGTAACATTGTCATTAGTCTTTAAGTAAAATCGATTAGCGTGGTCTACCATTTTTTGATTCAACTTCCCACTAAGGTCAAGTTTAATCAGTTCGGTCGTTAAGGTATTCCCCAAAGCAATCATATCTGTTCCAGGTGAATACAAAGGATCGGGGAAGGCTCCTGCTTCTCCTACACAAGTCCAACGATTGAAAGAAAAAACCTGAGTTGATGAGTAACTATATTTTGGCATTTTCATGAAATCTGCAGGCTGTCGGTCTTTTATCTGTTCGGCTAAGATTGGTTCATATTTTTGTAACCAATTACAGGCTTTTTCGTAGGTACTGTATTCCTTAAAATTATGAACCGTGTCGCTAGTAACAATACCAATACTTGTGTATCCGGAGGGCAGAGGAATTAACCAGACCCAGTAACCTTCTCCTACTAAATGATTAGCGGAGTAATAACGGATATTGTTAGGAACACGATTATGCCATTGTGAGTTAATTAAAGGAACTAGATCGCTCACATCAACACGTTCGTTAATACGAAACCAGACCGCACTTCTATCTTGAAAATTTGATTTTTCTAAACCCAATTTCTTTTGCAAAAACCGACGCCTACCCATTGCATCTACTACCCAACGAGCTTTAAATGTATGTATTTCTTTAGTGTCTAATTGCTTGCAGATAATAGAGTGACAATCTTTCGAATCATTCAGATTTATACTTTGCACCGAGCCATGTTCTAGCAAGTCTATGCCAGCTTCCAAATTAAACTCTCGCAAATCATTTTCTAGTAACCCACGATCCATATGATAGGTGAATTTTGAGTTAAATAATTTAAAGCTTGCTACACCAATTTCTGGTCGATCATTTAAAGCTTTGTGTGAGTTTCCTAGAAAAAATCTTAGTCCGAGTTTTTGCAGATGATGCTGATTAAAGTAGTCCTTTAGGTCTACTTTAATC
>NZ_JAAHHE010000347.1:0-6197 GCF_010692525.1 Moorena sp. SIO3B2 | reverse complement strand
TACCTTCCAAGAAACGCGCGGTACGGCGCAACAATACTGCCTGCACCTCAGTTTTACTCATATACCGGGTGATATCCTTGTCCGTACCTCTGCTAAGGACATTTTTGGCAGCATTGTGGTCAGCCTGCAACACGACCCCATTGAATCTGGTAAAATTGTCCCCGCTCCTTTTCCCTAATAGGGTTCCAGTTACGGAGTCAACTTGCGACGTGTAGCTAGGCTGGACTTCTGTTACAACCGAGCCAGTCCAATTAGCCCATTTCTGCAAGGATTCCCGCATTACTCCTTTCATCCAACTATTAAGTTTACGGGACATGGCCTTAGACTGGCGTTTATTTCTAATCGGCTGTGTTAAATTTTCGGCAAATACTTTTAATGATTCCCCATTAAAAAGGGACTTAGATGCGGCTCCTATTATGGCCGTAATCTCTGATTGATTTTTTCTGTATCGGCGATTTTCAGTTTTTCTACTTAGGTTATTTTTGAGTATTCGAGCCGACTTGGCTGGGTCGATTTTTTCTAGTTTTCTATGAAGCGCCCAAAGCTTCCCTCTGTTGCGGTTTTTTGCACAGATGCGATCCGATTTATTGGTTGCTACTTTTCCTAAGTTTTTTCCGTGTGCCTGACCATCTGAATCATAAAAAGCCTCTGTGTACCCCTTGTCTACCCCAATAGCTCGACGGTTGGCAGGGATTTCTACGGTGCCATAGTCTACTAAAAAGTGAATCTCAAACTTTCCCAAGAGTTGCTTGTATACCAGTCTAATCTGGCCTTTTATTTTCCGATTAGACCTAACGGTTATTTTGTTTCTCTTTCCTCTCCTCAATCCAGCCAACTCTAGTTGGTAAGTATTACGAGAGAGCCTTTTGCACTTATATCCTACTTGTTGATAGACTATCTGATTCTTGACCCAGGAATGCCCTCGCTGAAATTCCTTCCTAACAAGTCTATGCAGCAATGGATCATCTATAAAAGCTAAAGTCTTAAGCTGTTTACAAAGTTCCTTTCTTCTCCTTTGGCCGTCCCTCCCTGGAAATTTTTTGTAAATCTTCTTAATTACCGCATCAGTGCAAGCTGCCTGCTGAGCTGTGATAGCTTTTGCTACATCACTGACCGTCCATTCCATCAATTTCGCTGGCAGTCCCAGGGTATCAGGAGTCCTAAAACTTCTGACCTCTGGATAGGCTTTTTTCCAATCAAGACCCCAATGACTAATACTACCTAGCTTGTTGTAGGATTCAGACCTGACGATGCCCAGTTTTTTCATGGTAGACAGCAACTCAGCCTGAACCAACTCACTCATCCCTATGACAGGAACGATTTGAGTTGATCTCTTTTTTGCTGTGTCTACTTTCTTGGGCATAGTTAGGTCTGAATCCTACACTTCAATTATACTCTAGCGCTAGTAAAATGTCAATGTCCGAATTGTGGTATTAAATACCGATTTATCCCTATTTTTAGGGGTCTAAATGCGAGGCCAACCCACTTAATCTTTAAGAATCGTTGAAGTAGTGGTGCGCCAAGACGCTGATACCAAGGCAGTTCAGCCCGTTTACGCTCATGGAGTAGTCGTAGAGAAAAGTTGAGCAGGGCGACTCCTTTGGCTAGCTCTGGATTATCTACAGCGGTTTGCATCAGCGCAATACAACCAATAGAGTTTCCGACTAAAAACGCCGGACCACCAACCACCTCCCGACAGAAATCGGCAATTTGTTGCCCCCAGGTTTCAAAGGTGTAGTCTATTTCTATACCAGGAGTCGGTTTAGCTGAAGCCCCAAAGCCAATCAAATCAATGGCATAACATCGGCAGGTTTCCCCCAACACTGGCAAGGTCTTGCGCCAATGTCCGGAAGATGCCCCAAAGCCATGGACCATAACCACAGCTGGTCCAGAATGACCGTAAGCTTTATACCCAATAGAAAAGCCCTGCCAAATCCAGGTTTTTGTTTCAATCTGATCCCTGATTGGGGCTGTGAAAGAGGAGGACATGATCAAAAAATCCCAAGTTATGCCATAGCGTTACCTTTACATTTTTTGACACTCCCCGCTCTAAAGAGACGGGGATTCCCAGATCTACGATCGGCCTTAAACCTTTGTGTCTTAATCTTTGAAGCTGCCAAAAACTAAGCAATATCTAAACCAAAGCCCCGTCAAAACCAAGGTTTGAGTTTAGCTCACAAAAGACCCAGCGGGCTAATCTCCTTGGGCGTTTAGTTACTTATTGAGAAGTGCCTTATCAAGTCCGTTGCTTCCCTGTTTCACCTGGTTTCGGCGTGCCCCGCCGTACCGTTGTTTTCTCAAGTTTTGTCTTGCTGGGTTCACACACCGATTGGTAGTCGTTCGCGTAGCGTGGCCATAGGCCAATGGTTGGGTTTTTAAGGAGGATTTTCCCAGAGACGAAACCTTAGTAGAGTGGAGCCTTACTACAAAACCTTTTCCCTATGCTGCATAACCTGCCGACTATAAAGGCTCCACTCTACTTACGGTAACTTCAAGCCCTCCGGGCATTACTACTTTCAGGTCGGTAAGTTACGGGTCTCTCTCCCGGCTCAGCCTGCGGTTTTTCAGCCTGTACCCTATACTTCAATTATACTATGGCGCTAATGTAGCGACAACCTCTTGATAGAAGTTTTTTTACGGCGACTAAACTCGCTGGTCACTTTCATCCCCGATCTAATCTAAAGATGCCGGGCTTTCAGTGTTTAGTTTTCTAGTAAATAGTCAGCTGCAGGAGTGGTGATTTTACGGATTGCCTATTGAGCCGCGACAACCTATGGTGAAGGTTGGCAAAATGCTCCAGAAGCTCTTTTAGATTCTGAGCAGGTGGAATAGGCTCGATTAAGAATTGGGTCGGGAAATTTACCCTTGATGCTAAATTCGTCTATGAGCTAATTAGCGATCGCATCATCTCCCCTTAACCAAAGCTTGCATTGTAAAGGGGGTTGACCCATGATCCATCACCCATCACCCATCACCCATGACTATAGAAAAAATCATCATCACCATTGGCAGTTATGCTCCGGATTTTGAATTGCCGGGAACTGATGAGCAGGTTCACCATCTCTGCCGTTACTTAGAACGTTTTTCAGGAGTGGGAGTTATTTTCTTAGGCAACAACTGCCCCTATGTCAATTCCTACATCCCAAGACTCAAACACATTCAAGACGAGTTTGAACATCAAGGTTTTACCCTAGTGGGCATTAATGCCAATGATGTTTATCAGTACCCCGCAGAGAGTTTTGAGGAGATGAAGCAGTTCTGCCAAGATCAGCAATTGAATTTTCCTTACCTTTGGGATCCAACTCAAGATGTAGCTCACAGCTTTGGTGCCCAGAAAACCACTGAGGCATTTTTAATTGACCATAAGGGAATTGTATGCTATAATGGGTCAATTGATGATAATCCCCAAGATGGTGACGCAGTACAAGCCCATTACTTACACAGTGCGATCGCGTCTCTTTTAGCAGGGGAAGAGATTTCAACACAATCAACTAAAGTAACTGGTAGTCCTATTCAGTGGCGTTGACACTCCCCGATCTAAAGGCGCGGGGATTCCTAGATCAACGAGCCGCCTTAAACCGCCGTGTTCCTATCTATGACGCCGCCAAAAATAGGACAATACTTAACCAAAAACCCGTCAAAACCAAGTTCCTAGTCAATTCACGACAGACCCAGAGGGCGATTCTCCTTAAGCGTTTAGCTACTTAATAGGAAGTGCCTTAAAAAGTCCGTTTCTCTTCCTTTTCACTTGGTTCCGGTGTGCCGGAAACGAAACCTTATCAGAGGGTCGCCTTAATCACAAAGGTTAAAACTTTTTACTCATAGCCGACTAACTATAAAGGCGACCCTCTGATTACGGTAACTTCTAACCCCACCGTACCGTTTTCTCGTGCATAGTGATTTTTCTGGGTTCACACACCAACTGTTAATTGATGATTGGGTTTTTAAGGAGGAGATTCCCTACCCTCCGAGCATTACTACTTTATGGTCAATCAATTGCGGGTCTCTACCCCGGTTGAGCCAACGGTTTTGCCGCCTGTACTCTATAATTTATTATACATTGGTTTTGACGATGATTCCGGAATCTTCTAGGAAATCTTTTCACGGCTAAAAGCGCGCTGTTCACTTTGATACCCGCTTTAAAGAGACGGGGTTTCCAGCGGTTAGACCTCTAATAATCCTTAAGCTGGGATTAAAAATCAGCGATCAGCGATCAGCGATCAGCTATGACCCATGACGAATGGCAAATTTGACTGTTATCTTGATGTGGATAACAATTTCATAACAAAGAGTCGTGGCATGGGGATAAAATACCGAAGGGTTTTACTAAAATTGAGCGGTGAAGCCTTGATGGGCAATTTGGGCTACGGCATCTCACCGGAAGTGGTTCAGGAAATCGCAGCTGAAGTCGCTGCCGTTTTGAATGAAGGTGTTCAAATGGCAATCGTTGTTGGTGGTGGCAATATCTTTCGCGGACTTAAAGCTGCAGCAGGGGGGATGGATCGGGCAACTGCTGACTATATCGGTATGATTGCCACAGTGATGAATGCCTTGACTTTGCAAGATGCTCTAGAACGAAACGATATCCCGACACGGGTGCAAACTGCAATCGAAATGCAGGAAGTGGCAGAACCGTATATCAGGCGTCGTGCCATTCGCCACCTGGAAAAGGGACGAGTGGTCATTTTTGGTGCAGGTAGTGGTAATCCCTTCTTTACCACTGACACCACCGCTGCTTTACGAGCGGCAGAAATCGATGCTGAGGTAATATTTAAGGCAACTAAAGTCGATGGTATTTATGATTGTGATCCTAAGCTGAATCCTAAGGCCCGACGGTATCAGAGCCTGACCTACAGCCATGTCCTAAGTCAGGATTTGCGGGTGATGGATAGTACTGCGATCGCATTATGTAAAGAGAATGACCTCCCAATTATGGTATTTGATCTAAGGGTGCGGGGTAATATTCACCGCGCTGTTATGGGAGAAACTGTTGGAACAATTGTGGGAGGTTCCTGTGAAATTAGCTGATGTCGAAACCAGTATGCAGAAAGCTGTTGAGGCAACTCAACGAGCGTTCAATACCATTAGGACTGGTCGTGCCAGTACTAGTCTATTGGATCGGGTGATGGTTGAGTACTATGGTACCCCAACCCCCCTGAAATCTTTGGCTAATATCAACACGCCAGACGCTAGTACAATCACCATCCAACCTTACGACAAAAGTATGCTGAGCCAGATCGAGAAAGCAATTACTCTTTCGGATCTGGATTTGCCTCCAAACAACAATGGTGAAGTTGTGCGGTTAAATATTCCTCCACTCACTAGTGAGCGCCGTAAAGAATTTGTCAAAATGGCAAGTAAGTTTGCGGAGGAAGGTCGAGTCTCGATTCGCAATATCCGTCGTGATGCCGTTGACTCTGTCCGAAAACAGGACAAAAATAAGGAAATCTCTGAGGATGAGTCACGGGATTTGCAGGACGAGATTCAGAAGTTGACGAATAAATACACAAAAAAAGTTGATGAAGTGTTCGCGGCTAAAGAAAAAGACATCATGACTGTGTAATGCTACTATGTAATGCTACTGTGTAATGCTATTCTTGGTGGGGGGGTGAGTTCATTTTGGCAACTCTTCCCTCTATCGGCATTCACAGTTGTGTGTAATTGTTGTACTTGTGTACTTACTAGTTATTTAACACTTATCTGACAATGAACCGCTCATCCCACGACTAGCCAGGTCTAGGATGAGCGGAAATTTTTAATCTACTTGAATAAAATGACCCGCTGATCCCACGACTAGCCAGGTCTAGGATGAGCGGATTTTTTCTATCTACCTGAACACTTTGTTAATTTTCTCATATTTTTTCTTATTGAACAAAAAAACAAAATTCAGGAATAAAACGAATCAATCCTATATTTTTCAAGGGGTTCAAGCAATATTGACTAAATCCTTCATCCTAATTGATGTATGAATTTTTCGTATATAAATGTAAAAAACAATAGGTTTATGTTAAGATATGTTGCAGTTGAGAGTTGCTATTGTTAGTGTAGGCGTTGCTCATCAAGCTCCTTTTTTAGCTTCTGACAAAATTCATCCCACGTCTCAAAGCGTAGCGTGAGCGTGGTCAGAAGTTACCGCAAGAATAGTGGAGCCTTTATAGTTGGCAGTCTGTGAGTTAAGGGTTAAATCTTTTTGTAGT
>NZ_JAAHHE010000346.1:0-6243 GCF_010692525.1 Moorena sp. SIO3B2 | reverse complement strand
ATAACTGATAGCTGATAGCTGATAACTGATAGCTGATAACTGATAGCTTACCCCTAAGCCTCCCCCCATCCCTCAATGGTAGCTACCAAAATGTTAACTAAAGGATGGTCTAGGGCTTCCTTGAAAGCTTCCACTCCTCCTGCTTTCAGGGCATTGATAACCTTAGCTTTTAGGTTTGGGTTATTCTCAATTTGGTCAACAACTTCACTGACAACTATCATCTTTTCTTTGCTCGTTGTAGTGGGATTAGTTTGGGATAGTTGGTTTAGAAGTTGCTGAATTTCAGCTGCTGCTTCGGCTAGGCTTTGTTTTTGCTCTGGTGTCGCATTATTATTCTCAATATTTTGTGTAGCGTTGTCGCCGGTCGCGACCGGAGCATTAGCATTAATAGCGTGCCTTTGGTCTATATTAAAATTACGTGAATTATCTGACATATTATTCTCCGCTTCAGCTTTATTTATAACTTTGACTATAGAATTGGATGACTGGTTACTGATCAAAGCGTCTATAACATCCTTGAAGTTATGAACATAGCGAGTGTTAGCCTCATCTTTACCCTCTAGAAAAGCAATTATTTTAGCATCTTCCAACCTAGCATTATCATAACTTTCCAAAAATTGTCTCTCAACCTTACCCTTATCTATTGATTCTGGAACTTCCAAAGTAAGTAAAACATCATTTCCCTTCCTCTCAATTCCTTGAATCGAATCACCAGTAATTTCATGATTTTCCGCCATTAATTTTTGAAAGGCTTGACGAAATGCTTCTGGATTAACCCCATTACGCAGAAGAATCTGCACCGTATTCGTAATCTGCTTATAAAGCTTGTCAAAATCCCCTGGTTCAAAAACCCGATTAAAGTCATGGGGACGACGCTCTCGACTTCCCATATCATTGGGATTCTCTAGTAAAAATAAAAACCGACAATCAACCTTAGTTAAGGTAGTTGTTGAATCAATATTCCACGCTTCTAAACAAGCTCCCGTAAGATAAGCATGGGTAAAATCAGTACCAACGCAATTAGCTTTAGTTAAATTAGCCCATTCTAAATTAGCATCCTCTAAAGTTGCTTCGCTAAGATCAGCCAGTTTTAAATTAGCCTTATTTAAATTAGCCCCTTTTAAATTTGTACCTCTAAGATTACCATTAACATAAGACTTATTGTAACCATTACCACTAACCAATAATTTTCTAACAGCCGTATCAGCTAAGATAGTATTACCAGGTCTAGCTCGGTCAAGCTTAATAGTATTTTTCCAACAAGTACGAGTAAGATTAGCCTCTCTTAAATCTGTACTTTTAAGAATAGCTCCCGTAAAATCAGCATCGGTTAAGTTAGCCTTGTAAAAACTTGTTCCTCCTGTGGCAGCAAAAGCAATAGCAATAGTGCGAATCCAGGCATCTCTGGGGTCCCCCTTTAGAGCACGCCAGCCCAGGTAAGTGCCAAGTAAAACGAAGGCGAAGGCTCCGGCTAAGGCTACGGCTAAGGCTACGGCGAAAGCTACGGCTTCGGCTAAGGCTACGGCTACGGCTACGGCTACGGCAAAGGCTACGGCTAAGGCTAAGGCTTCGGCTACGGCTACGGCCACAGCGAAGGCTACGGCTAAGGCTACAGCTACGGCAAAGGCTACGGCTACGGCTTCGGCTAAGGCTCCGGCTGCGGCTTCGGCTAAGGCTACGCCTACAGCTTTGGCTACGGCTACGGCTACGGCTAAAGCTACGGCTAAAGCTACGGCTAAGGCTACGGCGAAAGCTACGGCTCCTCCGATGCCTTGACGAAGGATAACAAAAAATAAGACAATTATTACAACCAGTGCTATCCAGCCGAAAATTTGTACCTCTACCTTGCTAGACACAAATATTGACGTTATTAACACCCCACCCAATAAAGAAATAATTCCTGATAGTCCTGACGTTATCCAGGAAACCAACAGAAGAACAATTACCTGCCGTTTTTGTAATCCAGCCTTTGCCTTACAGAACTGAGTTTCCTTTAGAATAGCATTCTTAAAATTTGTTCCTCGAATATCAGCGTAACTAAAATCTGCTCCTGAAAGGTCTTTCTCCTGAAACGATTGACCTCTAAGATTTACCCCTTGGAAATCCCGTTGTCCTGCTGCATATCGTCTCAGAACTTCTTTAGCTTTCATTAGCGATAATTATATATAGTTGAATGAAGGCCGAATCGCTCCTCGATGTAAACTACAGTCGATGAATCAGGATTCCGGAAATACTTACGTAGGAATAAATTTACTTGGTCACATAGGTTTTATTGTAACCCTGTTACCGTCCCACCCCTGGGATGCGCTACGCACAGCCAAAGGCGATTGGCCTACGGCCACGCTACGCGAACGCAGGTATTCAGTTAGGTTCATCTGAACTAGAACACTGTTACCAGCAGTGCGATTGGCCTACGGCCACGCTACGCGAACGCACCAGTACCAAGAACCAACATTCCAATTCAAACGCGATCGCACCAGAACCAATATCCCAATTCAAACGCGATTGGCCTACGGCAACGCTACGCGATCGCACTCTTTGGCAAAAACCAATCATCCCAATTCAAGCCCATCGCTAATTAAAACTTGTTCAAGAATAAGCTAAGTTTAGAGGCTCCAGCTATTTCCCAGTTTCTTTGCCATCTTCGTATATCCAGCACATTCTTTCCGGATTTTTTACAAATATGAGATAAACCATTAGCAGCTGTGTATACCCGCACAGCTGATCACACAGGTGCATCTTACTGATTACTAAATTACTATGTTGGACTTCTTTTTGAGCCGCGACACCAACTGGCTGTTTGAAACTGCCATGGACAACCCCGAATTGGCTCCGTCCGTGGTTGAACTGCTCTTCCTAGAAGAGATTAAGTACAACGTTCGTGACAGCTCAATCTTAAAACACGACTATCATCTGACAAATTTAAGACAAGTCTATGTTGACACTCTCCGGTCTAAAGACCCGGGGCAGGATAGTAGTTATCAATAGTGCTAAGATAATAAGTTGCACTATATATAAATAGTTCATGTAGGGTGGGCAGTGCTTGATACAGATCAGATCAGCTGACAAAGCCCGTTGCTAGGCACTGCCCACCATCGGTGTAGCCCCAATCGGAATCTGATCGGATTGGCCGTTGGCCACGCGGGGCGCGATCGCACTTCCCAATTCCATTAAATTAAAACCAAAAAAAATAGCCGTAGAAATACTATCCACGGCTATTTCACTGCTGTAAACCCTATGTCATATCTATCAGTTTCCGAATCAATCCGCATGTGATCCTACGCGAACAAATCGGATCCTTTGACCGGGGGGGGAAACCCCCCCAGAAATTTAACCTATTAACGCCAAGTCCGATACTTGGTTGCAAAACTAATTACTTCCCCTGGAATACCCGTCGGCTGCAAAGGGCTCCACTCGGAAACATCTGCATACCCCAGTACATAAAGGCCGTAAATAGTATTAGTTACTGCTTCAGGAGAACCCTTAATATACTTAATACGTTTTTTCTTCGGCTTAGAATCATCAGCATTATTGTCTTGATTCGGAATAAAGTCTGTAGACATGACTAAAAAACTCAATTACGTTTATAATGATTATTGTAATGATTATAGTTTAATTTTTCAAGGGTTTTGAAAAATTTTTTTTGGGGAGGTAATTTTAGGAGAAATTGTCAGGGTGGGCAGTGCTGAATAGGGATCACCTTAAAAAGCCCCTTGCTAGACACTGCCCACCTTACGATTCATCTAGCTTATGTAGGCTGGGCAGTGCTGAATATATATCCTCTTAAAAAGCCCCTTGCTAGACACTGCCCACCCTAGGATTCATCTAGTTGCTCTTGTTGTGTTGCTGGCTCTGGACTAAACCATTGTATTACCTTGTCATTAAGAAGTCCGCCAAACAGCCAAGCCCCTAATCCTACAAATAAGGTCGCTATTATGCTCATCAGAGCAAGTTTATTGGAGAGATTCCATTTCTTCTCTGTGGGTGACTCATTCAAGGTAACTTCTAAATTCTTGTTGTTAGAATCTCTACCTGCTGCTCCTATGACCGTACTTCCGTCCCCAACCTTGATTTCGCTTTTTTCAGACATAGTTTTACTACCTGTCGCTTCAATATTAATATTAATAGAACTAGCAGCTTTGTTTAGCTGTCGATCTATATCTGGTTGTTCATCTTTTGTGAACTTCTTTAAATCTATCACATCATCAATTAAACTTAATACCTTAACTGTATTATAGGGAGGACTACCACATTCAATCGTATCCTTACCATAAGCAATCCGCTCTCTTAATTGATCAAATTCATAGAAATGAGGATTTTGACTGTTTTTACAAGTAGAACAATTACAGGGGATAAACTTACTACACTTCAATCGGTTATAAGACTTATGGATCTGATCTAGTTCGTAAGTAACAGTAGTCAACAAGTCTCGTTTATGTCTACCAGTAACTCTAATTTTAATTTCTCGCTGTTCGTAATATTCAATTACTTCTGCTTTGGTGTTATCTTTGTTTAAGATAACTCCACTTTTCCAGACATATTGCTGCTGGTAAATCCACTTATCCATGACCACAATAAACCGAGTAATAATACCTTTGGGCATGAATTCATAGGTATAGCGGAGAATTAGATTGTCAGATTCATCCCAATCATACTCAGGTTGATTTAAACTTAGTAGTTGTGGCGCGATGTAGCTATATTCACTTCCAGGGATTGGATAGCAAAGTTGAAACTTGATCATCAATTGTAGCAGTTCATCCTGCATATAAGCATATTTTTCTTCCGACCAAATTTTTTCTAAATCAGCGCGGTTAAAGCGACCTAGATTCCGAATAACTTGATTGTTATCCAGCACTTTATAGACAGCATAAGTCCCCCATTCCGGTTTGATAATTACCGTTTTCTTTAATAGAGGGTCATCTTGAAAATGCAAACACACTCCCAGATCGTGTAGGTACCCGCTTAACTGTAATTTATCGTTGTATAAAGTAAACCCATTGTTTGAGCAGATCTGTAGATATTCATCCAGACTGATGTGATTACGGCTATCTTCTTCTAAAGCTTCTCTGACTTGTTTCCATGTTCTAGGTAAAGCTGCTTCTTTGATGTGGGGGAGGTTGCTAATATAAAATTTAATTTGGGTAAGAATATCCTCTAAACCTCGGTTCGTAGCTAGGTTTGTTGCTAGGGTTTCTTTCAAGTTGGTAAACTGTCCCCGTAAGGCGCGCTCATTTATTTCTCTATGACGATATTGTTTTTCATTTTTGATAATTAAGAGAGGACTGTTGTCGCTTAAGAGTTCTACTATATTAAGCCAGTAGTAGAAATCTGTGTCTTCTTTCCTGGTATCTGCTACTAGGGTGTAAAGGGAACGTTTGGTCAGGAAGAATTGATGGGTGGCGTGATAAATTTCTTGTCCCCCAAAGTCCCAGATATTAACCCGAAAGTCTCGACCGTTCTCCAGTGGAAATTCCCATTGGATAATGTCAATTCCTTCTGTAGATTTTTCGTTTTGTAGTTGATAGTCTGGGTTTTCTATCTTTTTGGCTAGTGTTGTTTTTCCAGCACTTGGTTCACCAACAATCAGGAGTTTTGCTTCATAGATATAATCTTTTCCTTCTTCCAGCAGTTGTCGGAAATAATCTCTGATTGCTTCAATCCCATTTTTTACAATTTCTATTGGTGGAGTTTCAAGGGGATTTACCATTAAATCAAGCTCGGTTAAGTTGGTAAGCTTGGTGATGAATTCTGGGACTGTTTTTAATTGATTTTTGCTTAAATCAAGTACGGTTAAATCGTTAAATTTTTTAATAGATTCTGGAACTATTGTTAATTGATTTTCGCTCAAATTAAGCAGGGTTAATTTGGTAAGTTTTTTAATAGACTTTGGGACTATTGTTAATTGATTTTTGTTTAAATAAAGTAGGTTTAATTTAGTTATGTTTCCGAGGGATTCTGGAACTGTTTTTAATTGATTTTCACTTAAATAAAGTATGGTTAAGTTAGTTAGGTTTCCGATAGATTTTGGGACTATTGTTAATTGATTTTCGGTTAAATCAAGCAGGATTAAGTTAGTTAGCTTTCCGAGGGATTCTGGGACTATTGTTAATTTATTTGGGTGTGGCTCTTTTGGAAAGACGTTTGGTCAGGTTTAGAGAGGTATCGGAAGAGTAGGAGGAGCAGTAATAGAGCAACGAGCTTGAATTAGTCGTTTCATCAAAGGAAGGCCATCTTTGTACAAAG
>NZ_JAAHHE010000345.1:0-6246 GCF_010692525.1 Moorena sp. SIO3B2 | reverse complement strand
AAGGGAAAAGGTGGTGATGGTTGGGGACCGGATGTGCGAGGAAGTTGGGTGGATGGACGCAACACGGACAATCTCCGGGCAATGCGAGAGATTTCCGTTTATCTGATGGCGGAGGAAACCGGAAATGAAGAGACTAGGCGTCTGTATAAAAAGAAAATTCAGCGCTATGTCTGGGCGCTATACAACATTGGTATGGGAGAGTGGGACTCAGAGACTTACCATGGTCACACCTTTGCGGCTTACCTAAATCTCTACGACTTTGCGAAGGAGCCGGAGGTGAAACAACTGGCCAAAGCGGCTCTAGATTGGATGTCAGCGGCGGCAGCAGTGAAATATTATCGAGGTGGTTTTGGTGGACCGACTAAGCGGGATTACAAAGAATCAACGATGCTTTCAGCCCCGTGTCTAAAGACTGGGGATGAAAGCGAGATGGTGGCTTTAGCCGCCGTGAAAAATATTCAGAGATTTTCCGGAATCTTGTAGAATAAAATAAAGCAGTTAAAGGTCCAGACTGATGATCATTCTGGAGTTCAAGGCATACGGCAAAAAACCTCAATATTTGGCTATTGATGAGGCGATTAGGACAGCCCGTTTTATCCGAAACAGTTGTCTCAGATATTGGATGGACAACAAGGGCGTCAATAAATACGATCTGTCGAAATACAGCAAAGTTTTAGCCCATCAGTTCCCGTTTGCTAATGAATTGAACTCTACTGCTCGTCAGGCCAGTTCTGAACGGGCATGGTCATCAATTTCTCGGTTCTTTGACAATTGCAAAAAAAAGGTACCTGAAAAAAAAGGTTTCCCAAAGTTCCAAAAGCGTGGCAGATCGGTTGAATACAAACAGTCTGGCTGGAAATTGTCCCCAGATAAAAAGTCGATCGTGTTCAGGGACAAGAAGGGAATTGGGAAGCTCAAACTCAAGGGTAATTGGGACTTGTGGCGCTTTGATAAGAAGCAAATTAAGCGGGTTCGGATAGTTCGACGAGCTGATGGCTACTATGTCCAGTTCTGTGTTTCAGTTGACATAACGGAAGAACTGGAGCCAACTGGAACAGCCATCGGGTTAGATGTCGGGCTGAAGGATTTCTACACGGATTCCGTTGGAAAAACTGAACCTAACCCCCGGTTTTATCGGATTGGTGAAAAGCGCTTAAAGTTTTATCAGCGTCGGGTATCTCGAAAAAATAAAGGCTCATCCAACCGCAAGAAAGCTGTTAATAAACTAGGTAGGACACACCTTAGAATAAGTCGGCAACGTGAAGAACACGCCAAGAGACTGGCACGTTGCGTAATCCAATCTAACGATTTGGTTGCCTACGAAGATCTAAGGGTTAGGAATTTGGTTAAAAATCATTGTCTGGCCAAGTCTATTAATGATGCGGGTTGGTATCAGTTTAGGAAATGGTTGGAGCATTTTGGAACTAAGTTTGGCAGGGTCACTGTTGCAGTCAACCCCGCCTACACTAGCCAGAACTGCTCTGAGTGTGGTGAGGTCGTAAAAAAGTCTCTATCAACTAGGACTCACACCTGCAAATGCGGTTGTCAATTAGACCGCGACCACAACGCTGCCATCAATATCCTCAAGAGAGCCTTGGGTACGGTGGGGCACACCGGAACCTGGATCCTAGATCCGAACGTTTTGGGAGATTTGGCCTCTACTTTTCCTGGTTCCGACCTGGTTAAGCAAGTCGAGTCTGCGAACAAAGAATCCCCGCGTCTTTAGACCGGGGAGTGTCAAGGCAAAAGTAATGTGGTGTACGGAGCCAGTGCTGCCCGTCTGTTCTGGCTTTATTTTGGCGATGTTACCTTAGTCAATCCTAAGCCAGAACGGGATGTGATTCACGTAATTACTAGCGCCTATCGACCTCCCCAGGCGGTGGTAAAGTTAGCTCGTAAGCAGTTTCAGAAGCCTGTGGAAATTCTGGCGAGTAAACCAGTCTACGAAAATTGGAAACCTGGAGGTGAGGATAAACCAGGATATTGGGAAACGACCTTTTTTGGTCATACCTATCAGTTGGGGAGTTTGGCTGGTGAGTTCCCCGCTGGTGATGTCGGGCCATTCAAGCTAATGGCATACAATCAAGAGCGGGGTGTGGATTTTTTTGTTGCTAATACTGGTGGCGCTTGGGTGAAGCCAGGAAAAAATCAGGGAGACCAAGTTGGGCAATACCGTAACCTAGTTCTTTGGTTAAGACCAGCTAAGGATAGACCATTCTTTTTCCAATTACCTAAGACGGCTCAAGCAGAAATAGAAGACGGGATTTGGTTCTTTAAACTGGAGAAAACCTGGTTAGCGATTCGCTCGATTAATTTGGATACCTATACTGAGGTGGCTATACCGAACCAGAAATTTGCCCAGCTCTATAGTCAGGAAAAAACTCTTAAGGCAACAACCCTAGGCAATAGCTATGCTGGCTTTGCTCTAGAAGTGGGAGAAGAAGAATCTCATGGTAACTATCAGGATTTTAAACAGGCGGTTAAGGAAAAAAGTAAGTTAGATTTACGTGAAATTGCCATAGGTAAAGTGCAGTGGATTGGTAGCAATGGTGAGAGTATTAAACTGACCCACAATCCTAAAAATTACTTGCCAATTCTGAACCGAAATGGTAAAGACCATGACTGGTCAAAACACGTTGACCTATACAAACCAATTAATGGGAATGGACCAATTTATCTAGGTTGGAAAATAGGTAATCTCCGGGTTGAAGCAGGGGATTCGGTGTTTCAACATTGAGTGTTAAGTGTTAAGTTTTGAGTGTTTATCGCTAAATATCCCCTAAGAGGATATCTGAAAAGTTTTTTTATACTGAATTTTGCCCCCCTAGCCCCCCAACTTTGGGGGGAACAAGAGTCAATTTGCTTCTAAAAGTCCCCCAAAATTGGGGGATTTAGGGGGCTTGGATGTAACAAATGAAACTTCTCAGACAACCTCTAAGAGGATATCTGAAACCAATAGTCAGCACTTCAATCGTAATACAAGTCATTTTTTAAGGACTGGACTTTAGACTAAATTTTGGGGTTTAAAGAAACTTCATAAAAAGCAATTAGGAATTGAAACCCATGCCTCAAGAACCTTAGAGCGTTTGAGATAGTCCTGGGCGATTTGATTATTTGTCTTTTTTGCCGAGTTGGGATTAGGGCTGCATTTTCCAAACTCTTCAACTCGTCTTGCGTTCGCTTAGCGTGGCCGTAGGCCAATCGCTTTTAGCGGTTCCTTACTGGCAGTGCCAGACGATGCGCGAACGGAACATCGCACAATTGACTCATAGCACTGGCTGAGGACAAGTGCCTTAAAATTTGCTGTAATGACTATTTATCAAGGGTTTGAGTTGAGTAAGTCAATGTGACTACTCTCGGAAGGCAAGTTTCCGGTGAACGAGAATTAGTCTAAACTCCAGTTAAGGAATAAAGTTGATTATATAATTCATGATTATGGAGTTTAGACTAACTGGTGTTGAAGGAGTTGTAATCCCTTCAGCGCACCCTCGTTGCTTAGGTCTGGTGCCCTAGGAAGCAGAAGGTTAAAATTTTCAATAGGATCGGTTAAACAAGCACCATTAGCCCCCTACTAGGGTGACTGATACGAAACTTGTCAGACATGTTAAGGTTAAATGCTAAAGGTGTTCCTTCTCCCATGGAGGAGTAACTTGCGTGGCAATTTGGTCAATAAGTTAGGATTTTAGCCCCGATGTATTTATGAGAAACCAAAAAAAGAAGTCTTTATGGATAAATCTCTATTTTTAGATCAAGAAAATGCCAAAAATAAGGAAACTATCAAGCCGAAGCCGCAAATTTATCCTTTACTACTGAGCCTATTGGGTTTAAGCCTAGCTGGGATAGCTGTGTCAAGCAAGTATTTTTTATCAACATCCCAAGATAGAACAATCCTACTAAGTGGGCGGATTGAGGCCGACGAAACTGATATTGGTACGAAAGTTGGAGGTAGAGTTAATTTTGTCGCTGTGCAGGAAGGGAAAGAAGTAAACAAAGATCAGAACATTGTGCGGCTTGACGATCAAGAAATTAAAGCTAAGTTAAAAGGTGCTACTGCTCGTTTAGTTTCTGCTCAGCAACAAGAACTTCAAGCCCGTCTGCAAATCAATTTAGTCGAAAGTCAAATTCTGGAGGTGCAGCTAAATCTCAAAAAAGCACAAGAAGATACCAGAGGTCAAGTCTTACAAGCTGAGGCATCAGTTGCCGCTAATGTTGCTCAACTTAATGAAGCGTTTGCTAAGTTAGAAGAAGCTCAATCTCAATTAAACTTAGCGAAAGTTAATCGCGATCGCTTTGCTCAATTGGTGGAACAGGGAGCCGTAAGCAAACAACAATTTGACCAAGCTCAGACAACTTTTAAAAAAGCCCAAGCAACTGTTAAAGCAAGTCAAGCATCAGTTAATGCCATCGGCAAATTAGTAAACGTAGCACAGGGTCAGTTAGTACAAGCCCAAACCTCTACTCTAAACCCAGAGATTATCAACGCTCAACTAAGCAGATTACAAACTCAGTTAGCCCAGGCTCGTTTACAACTGGCTATGGTTAAAGCTGAAGTTGAGATTGCCAAAGCTTTCCAACAAGAAATTAAAAGCAAAATAACTGATCTGGAAATTGCCAGTCCCATTGATGGTGTGGTTATTACTCGTCTGGTTGAACCGGGCGAAATAGTTAGTGCTGGTCAAACACTCTTAACGGTGATCGATCCCAACAATGTTTATCTACGAGGATACGTTCCTGCAGGAGATATTGGCAAAATTCGAGTAGGACAGAAAGCTAAGGTATTTCTTGATTCAGACCCAGATCAACCTTTAAGTGCTACAGTGACTACTATTGATACTCAAGCATCCTTTACTCCCGAGAATATCTATTTTCGAGAAGACCGGGTGAGACAAGTCTTTGGGATTAAATTAACTATTGATAATCCTGGGGGATTGGCAAAACCAGGGATGCCAGCAGATGCGGAAATTATTACTGAATTGAAGGCGAATTAAATTCCTATTTCTGGATGGGTTAAGATTATCATAGCATTAAAGTAATTTTGATTCTTTTGCTTCAGGGGCGCAGAGTCCGGCATTGTAAAAAAAAATGGGGTATTGGGGGCATGACAAAGATATTTGATTGTATTATTGTTGGTGCAGGGCCTGCTGGGGGAACCGCTGCTTATCATTTATCAAAAAAGGGACATTCTGTTTTAGTTTTAGAAAAAGCATCTTTACCTCGTTCTAAACCTTGCGGTGGTGGTGTATCTTCGGTAATTCAAGAATGGTTTGATTTTGATTTTAGTCCTGCTATTTCTCTGAAAACCAATGCCGTTTATTTGACTTATAATAAAAAAAATGCTATTCAAGTTGATATCAAAAATTATCCTATTTGGATGGTTAAAAGAGATATATTTGATCATTTTTTAGTGCAACAAGCACAACAAAATGGTGCAAAAGTTCAAGATAATACGGAAGTCACCGGCATTGAATTTAAAAGCGAACGCTGGTTAATTAATACCAATCAAGAATCGTTTACAGGACATTACTTAATTGCTGCTGATGGCTCCAAAGGTAAAATGAGTAAATGGTTAGGTTTTCAGCAACAAAAAAAAATAGTAGCAGGGGCATTAGAATTTGAAATACCGATAGAAAATCAAACGGATATTAATATTTATTTTGAGTTGGGTTTGGCTCACAGTGGCTATGTCTGGAATTTTCCCAAGGCAGATGGTTTTTCTTTGGGAGCAGGGGCATTTGGTGAAAAACGTAAAGCACAAAATTTCAAAAATATTATTCGAGATTATGGGACTATGTTTAAGCTAGATTTAGCTACTGCTACTGAATCTGGTCATCCTATTTTCCTGTGGAATGGTGATCAGAAGCTACACACCCAAAATGCAGTCTTAGCTGGAGAAGCAGCTTGTGTGGTAGATCCTTTCACCGCTGAAGGCATCCGTCCTTCGATTTTTAGTGGGATGAAAGCTGCAGAAGCTATCGATAAGGCTCTAGCCAATCAGATGGATGCTTTAGAACAATACAGCGAAACTATAACTCAGGAATGGGGCAAAGAGATGAGTTCAGCTAAAAGATTAGCCCAAGTATTTTGGCGTTTCCAGAAACTAGGTTATCAAGTAGTATTGCAACGACCTTCCGCTATTGCTACCATGACCCGAATTTTCTCTGGAGAGTTACAGTATTCTAATCTAGTAAACCGCGCTATTAGTCTCTTAGAAAGCTCCCTAACTTTTTGAGACTCCCTCGTTAAGCT
>NZ_JAAHHE010000344.1:0-6283 GCF_010692525.1 Moorena sp. SIO3B2 | reverse complement strand
CTGACTTCTGACTTCTGCTATATCTGACAGTCCCCCACAAGACTACTCAAGTAAAAACCGAGAACCAAGGTATAGTAGTAGCCTTAGACCCTGGTGTTAGAACGTTCTTGACGTTCTAAGGGCGAAAATTCTATTGGGAAAATTGGTTGTGGGGATTTTTATCGGATTCAACGACTTTGCTCTCACCTTGATAGCCTTTTATCAAAAATAAGTAAGGCAAAAAGAAAGCAAAAACGCCGAATGAGAAAAGCTGCCAGACGAATAATTATCATAATTCAGAATCTGATTAACGAATTACATCACAAAGCTGCCCGCTTCTTAGTTAACAACTTCGACGTCATACTACTGCCCACTTTTGAAACATCTGAAATGGCCAAGAAGGGAAGCAGGAAGATCAGGTCTAAAACTGTTCGTAATTTGCTTTCTTTTGCTCATTATCGCTTCAAAGAGTTTCTCAAGCACAAAGCCTTAGAAACAGGAAAAACAATGGTAGACGTCTGTGAAGCCTATACTAGCAAAACTGTTAGCTGGACAGGTGAATTGATCAATATTGGTGGCAGTAAGAAAATTAAATCAAAAATCGATGGGCGATCTATGGATTGACCTTTGGTCACGCTTTCGGCAAAGCCGACGCTGCTTGAGGTGCGAACGTGACATTAATGGCGCTCGTGGGATATTCCTGAGGGCTTTGGTAGATACACCCTGGCCCTCGTAATCAGCTTGCATTGGCGAGCCAAAATTGACTTTCTGGGAGATTATGGTAGCTAAAAAGTATCGGTTTTACCATAATTATTGTGTCTTTAGTGATAGGGAGCAAGTGATCGGGAGCGGGAAACTAGCGTGCGCCTGGCCAAAGTTCTGGCTTCCAACTTTTTGGTTAATTTGGGTTTGACCACTTTTGTGATAACATAAACAACTTAAATAACACAATTAACGGCTAAAAGTTCGGAAATTATTTTTATAATGGGAGCATGTATCCAAATCAACATAAACCCATTAGGATTTCAGCAGTTGCGCTACATATAGTGATGACGAAACCATTGCCCCCCTACAATTATGGTTAAGGAACAGAAGCAAGGGTAAGTCGAGTCAATAAAAACTAATCACAAATGACTACTATTAGTTACCGATTCCTGGCAACAGCCGCAATATAAAGGAGTTTTATCAATGAGGCGATGGCGACCCATACTGTTGCTTGTGGCTTTTGTCCTAACTATAGTTCTCTGTAACTGCGTTAGCCCTTCTAATTGGATTGGGAAAAATACCCCTGAGAGTCCTACTCCTACTGTGTCTGAGAGTCCTACTCCTAGTATTTCCCCGAGCCCTACTCCCAACCCTACTCCAACTCCTACTCCCAGCCCTACTCCCAGCCCTACTCCTACTCCTAGTCCTACTCCTACTCCTACTCCTTCCCCAACTAAACCTCCTAAGGATTCCAAGGGCAGGACTATCGTTTACGGAGCAGTGGGACAACCAGAAAACCTAGAACCAGGTAATATCAGCGACCGGGAATCCCTGGTTGTCCAGAAACAAATTTACAATCGCCTGGTGGAATACAAGCTGGGAACGATTGAACTGGAACCAGGATTAGCTACTGATTGGCAAGCGTCTCGCAATAGCAGAGTTTGGACATTTAAACTGCGCCAAGGGGTAAAGTTTCATGACGGCACTGATTTCGATGCTCAAGCGGTTAAGTTCAATGTCGAGCGTTGGTGGGACCCGGAAAACAAATACGGCTATCGCGATAAAGACAGAAAGTATCAAATTTGGGCTGATTTATTTGGTGGCTTCAAGGGAAACTCGAAATCCCTATTACAACAGATAGTCATCAAAGATAAGTATACAATTCAATTTGTCCTGAAACAGCCCTTAAGCATTTTTCCAGCTATGATTGGGTCAGGCTACTTTGGTATCGCTAGCCCAACAGCCATCAAGAAAGCAGGTTCTAAGTATGGTCGTGAGTCATCTCTAGCAGTAGGGACAGGTCCATTTAAATTCAAAGAGTGGCGTAATGGCAAGGAAATTATCCTAGAAAAGAGTCCGAACTACTGGAAACCAAACCTACCTAAAGCAGAAAAGGTAATCGTGCGGTTCATCCCGGATATTAGCAAACGCCTGACCATGTTGAAATCTGGAGAGATTGACTTCACTTCAGACCTAGTTCCTAAGCAATTAGAAAATTTAGTTGGTGAGGCTAACCTCAAATCTATTTTCCGTCCCTCCTTCAATGTCGGATATCTATCCCTCAATACCAACTACAAACCCCTTGCCAAACAAAAGGTACGGATTGCGATCGCCTTAGGAATTAATCAGCAAAAGATTGTCGAAAAAAATTGGCAGGGTTTAGGGGAGAGTGATGCTCACTTCACCCCACCCCTACTGGATTGGTCTGAGTCATCTAATTTTGGTAGCTATAAATATGACCCAAAGCTAGCCAAGCAACTGCTGAGGGAAGCTGGCTACCCCAAAGGCTTTGACCTCGAACTCTGGTATATGAAAATTTTCCGCCCCTACTATCCTGATCCGAAAGCGATCGCCCAAGCCATAGCTGATGACTTGGGTAAGATTGGCATCAAGGTTTCTTTAAAAACAAAACCCTGGAAAGATTATCTGAAAGACCGACAAAAGTCTCCTGGTTTCCAAGGGTTTATATTGGGTTGGACTGGGGAATATGGCGACCCAGATAACTTCTACTATTCCCACTTCGGACCTAATGCTACCGCTGACCTTGGACGTTGGAAGAATAACCAAATCCTAAGGTTATTGGAAACCGGTCGTAAGACCCAAGGCAAGGATGCTAGGGCAAGAATCTATCGCCAAGTGGATCAAATTTTATTTGAACAAGCCGTGCGCATTCCCATTGTCCACTCCCAACCGCTTTTAGGTAAGCGCGCCAATATTCAAGGCTGGAAACCCAGTCCACTGGGTTCAGAATCCTTTGAAACTGTGGATAAGACGTAAGCTATCAGCAGTCAGCAGTCAGCCGTCAGCCGTCAGCCATTCGCGAATGGCCAAGGCTCACGCTACACCGAACAGCAGACGTAATAGATATTAAACGAATGCTGACCTGTTTTATTCAAAAGCTGATAGCTGTTCGGTGTAGCGTGCGCGTAGCGCATTAGCTGACGGAACTCAGATTAAACGAATGCTGATCTATTTTATTCAATAGCTGATACGCGACACGCTGATAGCTGTTCGGTGTAGCGTGCGCGTAGCGCATTAGCTGATACGCGACACGCTGATAGCTGAAGACTTACCTTATAATAACTTTTGGGACAAGTAATCCTGCTATACACAAAAGGTAAATAGTAAAAGGGAACTAGTTCAATGACAAAAAAAAGGAATACATCTAGAGACGGATTTAGGAACCAGTTAGAAAGCGTTGGTTTAAACAAATTCAAGGGGATTTGGGACTTTATTCAAAGCAACGACTCTCTCAAACGTAAAGTCAACAAAACTATCATTAACAATGCCGTCTACAAAATGCCCACTCGTCCCCATAAGTTAAGTGCGATGGCACCCTATACCTCTTGGGACTCATTAACAGACCGAACCTGGATCGGACGACATTTACCCCCCGATCCAGAGTTCAACAAAGCAGGGAACCTTCCCCCTCTCGAAGACCTTGCTGTTTTGTTTCGCAAACAAGAGGGGAAAACCATCTATTCCGAGAAATCTACCCTGTTGTTTCCCTATTGGGTGCAGTGGTTTACCGACGGCTTTCTGCGCACTGATCGCTACAATAGATTAAAGAATACCTCTAACCATGGCATCGATTTATCTCCCGTCTATGGGTTGAACAGAAAATCTACAGACATGCTGAGATCCCATCAGGGCGGGAAACTGAAAAGCCAGATCATCAATGGTGAAGAATATCCTCTCTTCTATTACGACGATCCAGAAAAGGGAGTGGTCAAACCAGAGTTTGACGGGTTGTATGAACCGCTCAATGATGAGAAGCGACTCGACCCAGCCAAGAAAGCAAAACTATTTGCCATGGGTGTAGAACGAGCTAATGTCCAAATTGGCTATGTAATGCATAACGTTCTGTGTCTGAGGGAACACAATCGCCTGTGTGATTTACTGGCTAAGCATTATCCCGATTGGGATGACGAGCGACTCTTCCAAACGGCCAGAAACATCGTGATGGTGTTAATCATGAAAATTGTGGTGGAAGAGTATGTTAATCACATTACCTCTTATCACTTTAATTTCATTGTCGATCCCCCAGCGTTTACCAATCAGAAGTGGTATCGCCAGAATTGGATGACAGTGGAGTTTAGTTTGGTGTATCGTTGGCACAGTGCCCTTCCCGAGACTCTTACCTATGACAGCAAGCAAATTCCCATGGTGGATAGCCTCTGGAATAATGAGATGCTGATCAATAAAGGCTTGGGACCATTATTTGAGGAGACCTGTTCCCAACCAGGCAGCAAAATTGGTTTGTTTAACACGTCAGAATTCCTAATACCTGTTGAATTAGCAAGTATCGACTTAGGTCGTGAAGCTCAACTGGCTAGCTATAATGATTACCGGGAAATATGTCAGTTTCCTCGGGTGACGGATTTCGATCAGATCACGGGGGATGAAGATACTCAAAGGGAACTAAAACGGTTATACGGTGATGTCAACAATATAGAATTCTATGTGGGACTCTATGCCGAGGATGTGCCACCAAATGCAGCAGTAGCTCCCCTGGTTACCCGAATGATAGCAGTTGATGCCTTTTCCCAAGCATTGACCAATCCCCTGTTGGCAGAAAATATCTTCAACGAAGAAACTTTTTCTCCGGTCGGTTGGGAAGTAATACAAAACACAAATACTCTCTCAGATCTGGTAAACCGGAATAGTCCACAGCAAGATAAAAAGTATAAAGTAACATTTGACAATCCGTAAGCAAGGCATCGGGTATTGTCAAGCAAAAATTAAACAAAAAATTCAAGCTCTCTGATTGAGAAATCACCGGTTAAGTAAAATTTGAGTCTCAATCACCAGATCTATGGTCACTTAAGTTGACAGTACCCGATCAAATCCGCTGCTATCCTAACCCATTTTTGATCACAACCAATTCATCAAAATTTGTCTAGAAAAAATAACCATGAAGCTATTTACAGAATATCCCGAAAAGGACGAACAAAACTATTACAACCTTGTAGCCGAGCAAGTCAGGATTCAGATGGATAAGCTTTACAAGGATCAGGAACGGGCTTTGCGAGACACCCATGCCAAAACCCACGCATCGGTGGAGGGAAACCTAGAAATTTTTGATTTTGATGAACATAAAATTAAAAGCGAACTAGCGAAACGAACTCGGCTTACTCAAGAGCAACTCAATGGGATTTCCCTCAAGCAAGGACTCTTTGCGACACCGAAACAATATCCTGTTCAGCTGCGATTTGCCAATGGGCGAACAAACGTTGAAAACGACTATGTCGCAGACACACGCTCAATGTCTGTGAAAGTGATTGGTGTTGAAGGAGAAAGCCTAGAACAAAGCTACGAGCCAAACACTCAAGATATTATTGTTCAAAATGCCAAGATCTTTTTTATCAAAACCATCAAATATTATTATGAATTTTTTGGCTCCATAGTTGACTCAGAGCAAGCTGCCCAGAAGTGGCTCAGGAGTCATCCCAGGCAATTGCTAGCCCTAGCTAAAGTAACAGCTCGAACCCCAAAGAGTTTATTAACGGAACGGTATTGGAGTGGTTCTGCTTCTGCCCTTGGACTCAAACCAGATTTTGATCAGTCTCAACCGGGCCTAGTTCCTGTTGACTATCCCGCTGTGATCAAATATGCGTTTACCCCTGTTTCATGCCAGCCTCCCCATCAAAGGATGCGATATCAGTCCCGACCAGGTATTCCCAAACTTCCCTTCTTCGATCGCGCCAAGGCTCTGGGATTGGATGGAAGCAAACCGGACAATTACTATCGAGACGAGCTGATCGAACAACTATCGAAAACCGATGCCCTTTATTGCTGGGACTTTGGCATCCAATTCCAAACTAACCCGAAAATGTCCATCGATGATGTCACAATTCGTTGGAGTGAGAAGAAATCACCATTTTTTACGGTTGGTCGCCTTACCGTCAAGCATCAGATCATCGATTTTGACAAACAATACGACTCTGCTGAAAACCTGCGATTTTCCCCGTGGAATGGCTTAGTGGTTCATCGTCCTGTGGGAGCTCTCAACCGGCTACGTAATATAGTTTATCCGATTGTGGCTAAGTATCGTTATCAAAAACGGGGACTCAACTATTAGTCTTTCAAGTTAAGCATA
>NZ_JAAHHE010000343.1:0-6298 GCF_010692525.1 Moorena sp. SIO3B2 | reverse complement strand
TGTCTAACCCACTCTTACAAGAGTGGGTTAATTGTAACTAATCAATCTAGGACTTACAGAGCTGCCAGCTAGAATCACTCGATAGTTCCAGAACTTGCTGATGGTACTTCAGCAGACTCTCTCGGTGACCAACACTGATAAACGTGGTTTCGGTTTGCTGTAGTTGCTGATAGAGATGCCGCTCGTTTTGCTGATCCAATGCACTGGTTGCTTCATCCAAGAAGGCATAGCGAGGTTGATTGAGCAAGAGTCTGGCAAAGGCTAGACGCTGTTGTTCTCCTAGGGACAGAACACTGCTCCAATCTAATTGGACCTCCAAACTGCCCACCTTGGCCAGCAGCTCAGAAAGGTTAACCCGGTGCAGCACGGACTCCAATTCCTCCAAGGAACTGTCGCGGCTGGCATTTGGGTAAAGCAGCTGTTCTCGCAAGGATCCTGGAATCATGTAAGGACGTTGAGGCAAAAATAAGATGTCTTCCACGGCAGGTCGCATGATGCAGCCTGTTCCTGTGTTCCACAACCCAGCGATCGCTCTTAGCAAAGAACTCTTGCCACAGCCACTCGCCCCCATAATTAGTGTCCCCTCACCCGGTTCCACTGACAACGAGAGATCTTTGATCAAGGTCTGTTGGCTGTTAGGAGTTTGCAAGGTAATCTCTTTGAGGGCAAAGCAGTTGTCCTCTACTGTCTTAATAATCTTAGCAGCATTCTGTTGTGCCGTCGGCGCTTCCAAAACCTCCGCCAGGCTAGCTAAGCGATTAACCACCGCAGCAAGAGCACTAAGGGTATCAAACCGACGTACAATCACTGCCAGTGCCCCCGAAAGCTGAAAGCACAATATACTTGCTTGAGTAACTGTCCCTAACTCAACTTGACCACTAAAATACAATGATCCTACAGTCAAGTAAGGTATGATAAAGATAGAATTTTGATACGCTATGGTTAAGAATTCTATATTCCGCTCCCAGCCGATAATCAGATTTAGATTCTGCATCAGTTGAATAAATCGCTGCTTCACTAAACTCAATTCTTGATTTTCTCCACGAGAGAAGGCGATTGATTCAGCATTGTCGCGGATGCGAACCAAACTGTACCGGAAGTTGGCTTCGTATTCGAGTTTTTCTCCGTTAAGATCAACTAACCATTTACTCAAAAAAATCACGCTGACGTTGACGAACAGGGAATAGACTACCATAGCAGTCAACAGCAGTTTAGAAATCGTCCAAAGAACGATTCCGTAAGCAATTAGATTAACAACTTGATTTAGTATAGCAACCCAAAAATCCAAGATGGTTTGAGTAAAGGATTCAACTTCTTTGGAGATGCGCTGGTCTGGGTTATCGATATCCAGATTAGTCTTGAGTTCGTAATAGGCTCTATTGTATAGATACTGATCGAGAAAATATTTGGTTAACCATTGTTGCCAGTCGAGACAAAGTCTCTTTTTGATGTAGTTGGAAAAAACCATTAAGGGCACAATGGCCAATAGGGAACTGCTGTAGAGTAAGAGCAGGGTCAGGTAGTTTGACGCCTGGTGTCGAGCCATGACGGTGATCAAGTCCCGATTCAAGTAGCTGCTTAAGACATTCACCCCAGTACTTGATAGCAGTAACAACACTATCACTATTGACATCAACCATGGTTGCCAATTATCTTGTAACTGTTGCCTGTAGTAGGCAAAAGCAGCAATCGTAGCTAGCAAAAGTAAACCAATGAAATAGATAGCTGGCGACTTATTGATCATGGCAACAGAGTCCACTAAACCGGGAGCAACACTATTAATTATTTCTGGAAAATAGTGCTGTCCTCCTAAGCTAATGAGGCTGACAATAGTAAAAGAAATTATTAAAAGGAATACTATTAGCAACAGCAATAGCCCTAGAAAAGTTCCTCTTTGATCCGATACTGGTATCCAGTAAGGCTGGACAAGCCCTAACAATCTTTGCCCAAACTTACCGTCAAATCTGTGGTTTTCACTCATATATCTAGAAATTCCCAGTTGTCAAAGCGGTGCAAGTGTCAATAATCATTCTGCTTATTTATTAAGCACAGGTGCAATCGGTGTATAGCCTGTAGGGTTTCACCCCCAATTTCTGATGTTTACAGGATTTACGCGCCCCCGTTGGTCCCCCTCGGGGGACTTTGACATCATTACCCCCCAGAATTGGGGGGCTAGGGCGTGTCTTCAAACTCGGAGATCCCCCTAAATCCCCCTTAAAAAAGGGGGAATTTGAGTATGGCTCCCCCCTTTTTCAAGGGGGGCTGGGGGGGATCATAATCTTGCGGAAAACTTTGAAAACACGCCCTAGGGGGGCGAAATCAACTTAACCGCGTAAGTCCTGGTTTATTTTGCTTATCTGCTTACCAAGTCACCATACAGCTATAGCATTTCTATTTGATTTGTGAACAGAATCCCTTAAGGAAAGGCAAGAGGAATCCCCCCTAACCCCCAGCCCTTAAGGGGGGCGGGCAAGAGGCAAGAGTTTATTAAGTATATAGGGATGTTTGTCAATAAAAAACTGTATTTTTTGTTACATAAAAACTAAACTATATATGCATTTTAAAAGACTTCAGATAAAAGTTAAGAAATGTCAAAAAGTGAACCATAGGATGAAAATTATGTATACACTAATAAATGTCTGCTAAACGAGCAGATGGTAAATCTTACTGCCCATCAGGGGCACGAAGGAGCAATATAATGTCAACGGCTACCCTAGAAAAGGTACTGCACCAGGCATCTATTGACGCTGAGTTCCGTAGCGAAGTTCAAAATAACCCAGAAGCTTTTGGACTCTCAGCTACCACTTCCCTGCCTGAATCTGTCGAGAAGCAGGATCATGCTTTCATCGAGTTGTTAAATGCTTCCTTAGGGGAGTTTGATATCGCTGCTACTTGTGAATCCACCTGCAGCTTCGGTATTGTAACCCTCATTTGTGATGGAACAACCAAGACTTGATGGAACGACCAATTAGGTTGTTACCGTTTCTAATCCAATAGGCTAGGTACCTGTCTGGGAGCTGGCATGACATCGGATTTTTTAAGATTAGATGTGATGCCAGCCCCCGTTGTTAACTGTTTATTAGTCGGGGTTATGGTTGACGATTCTGTGCTGGAGGAACTGGCTTGCCGAGCTAGTAATTTGGCTGAGCGAACTCTCATTGTTGAACGACTGGCTAAAGGCCAGGGGAAAGCTAGGTGTAGCAACCAGCTTGAACCGTTGGATAGCTGGAACATCAAAAAACTGACTGGCAAGTTGGCTGTGCAGGTGCTTAAGGATTCCTATGAGCAAGAAGGAAAAGTCAGTCAATCGATTATTGAAGACCTACGAAAACTATTAACGGACTATAAATTATACGAACGAAACTGGGGGGAATTGTCGGCAGCAGACCGATTGGAGTTCGTTAAACCTCACCGTCAGTGGCTAGAAACCTACCGCGCTGCGATCGCGACCTTGGATTTACCAAAAGGGGATTTTTTAGGGAGTTCCTGGTACGAACCCGATATCTACCACGGGAAATTGGCGATAGCCTGCGAACCCTTTCTACGGCTGTTGCACCAGAGATTGCAACCTTTATGTGATCAGCTGAAGGTGATCTCAAAGCAAGTCGTCAGTGACCTTCAACTTCACCTGCTCAATCGCTTTGAGCTGGCCTTAACCTGGACGGTTGAAGCCAATATTAATGTCTATTGTCTTCAGAATAAGATCGCCAAATCAGCCGATGATCCAGAGGCTTATATTGCCTACCTGGAACAGACTTTTCAAGACGGTTGGAGTTATCACCGCTTTTATTTTCAGTTTCCTGTACTAGCACGTTGGTTGGCTCAGGGAACTGGTTTCTTGTGTGATTTTGGTGAGGAAGTGATTCAGCGTTTGGCTAGGGATCGCGAGCAAATTAGTGGGACGTTCTTCTCCGGGAAACCCATAAACCAAGTCAAATCCTTTAAGTTAGGCAAGTCGGATTACCATGCTGGCGGCAAGAGCGTAGTGATCGTGGAACTGGAGCTGATTAACTCTGAGCCAGCAACAATTGTTTATAAGCCTCGCTGTATTCAATCTGAAGCAGGGATGCAAGGGCTGCTAGAAACCTTGACTAGGGATAAGGTGGTTGACTTTGGCAGCTATGGAGTGCTCTGTCAAGATGGCTATGGTTATGCAGAGTTTATTGCTTCTGGTAAAAACCATGTCCAAAGTCAAGCTTCTGCTGAGGGATTTTATCAGCAACTCGGGGGATTTCTGAGCATTTTCTACATCCTAGGGGGATGCGATCTGCATGTTGAAAACGTCCTAGTTGCTGATGGAAATGGGTTTATTTGCGACTGCGAAACGGTTTTGGAAGTGTTGCCCCTTGGCATAGACAAATTGCCCGGTACAGTCCTAGATTCAGTTTTCAAGACGGGTTTGCTCGAATGGCCAGACCCGGGGGATAAAAATCAAATGAAATTGAGCGGGTCTAGGGGCGGCGACTCCTACGAAGTACCCCATCAAGTTCCTAAAGTGAACGAGGGCCGGATGTCATTAGGCCTGGGTGTTGAATATCAATCGGGAATTCGGGTCGAACTCGAAGCAACCAATCGCATCTATTACCAAGGTCAGCTCGTACAGCCACAGGAGTACAAAGATGCCATTGTTGAGGGATTTAACCGAGTTTATAACTGGTTTCGAGAAAACCCCACGAAAGCCGCAACGTCCCTCCAAGACTTATTTTCTCCCTCATTAGTGCGCTTCATTAATTGGGGAACCCAAGCCTACGGCAAGTTGCTCCTTGCCGCTCGCCATCCCAAATGTCTTGCCGAACCCCTAGAAGTGGATTTGCTGTTCAACACCTTAAAAGAGCATCGACGAAAGTGGGACAATCAAGGGAAACTGGCTGAGCTAGAACTAGCATCCCTGTGGCAATTGGATATCCCCATCTTCTCAGCTAAGGCAACTGGGGCTCTAGATTTAATCCACAATTACCAACAATTCCTGCCAGATGCGATCGCGATTTCCCCATTGGACAATGCACTCAAACGCATTGAAAAATTATCTGAGGAGAACCGAATCCGGCAGAACCAGTACATTTACAGTAGCCTATCCACAGACGAACTCAATAGTCCCTACTTTATCGCTTCAGCGGTTAATTACGCCCAGCAAATTGGTTGGCAGTTGTGGGAATTGCTCGAACCCGATCCGAGTAAGGCTCCATGGCCAACCTGCGACTATACAGCTACTGGAAAACGTGTGGTAGATATCGGGCCAGATATTTACGCGGGTTCAGCGGGGATTTGCCTATTTTTGGCTTATCTCGATGCCCTTCACCCCCAGCCAGAATTTCGTCAAGCAGCAGAGCGAGCCTTCAAGCACGCTATGGAGCACCCTAGTTCACCATTCGTTGGGGCGTATCAGGGCACAGCTGGATTGATTTACCTGTTAACCCACCTGGCTCAGCTATGGGACAGACCAGAACTGCTGGAGCGGGCAGTAAAGTTGACTCACGAACTGATACCACGGATTCCTCAGGACAAATACTTTGACCTTTTGCTGGGAGTCACGGGGGTGATTCCTGTCATGCTGGGGTTGGCAAACACCACTTCTGGCCAAGGGAGAGATATTGCCATAGATTGTGCCGTGCAGTCTGCTCAACATTTGCTCAAAGGGGCAACTCGCCAGGGGGACACCCTAAGTTGGCAGGGTGGGCGACCGGATCTAAACCAGCAGAATCCGACCGGTTTTTCCCATGGTTCGAGTGGTCCAGGGTGGGCACTAATTTTGCTGGGGTGTAATCTTGACAAGCAAGAGTACATTCAGGCTGGTCGTCAATGCTTTGCCTATGAAGCGACTCACTTCGATCGGGAGCAGAACGATTGGTATGACCTGCGCAAATCGGTCATGGTAGCTGACAGAAACGAACCCCATTTTGCCAATGCTTGGTGCAATGGGTCGGCGGGAATTGGTTTGAGCCGTATTGCCAGTTGGGCAGCTTTAGGGAAAAATGACGAAGATATTCTGCGGGAAGCTCACGCAGCTCTCAATGCCACTTTGCGGAATTTTGACCAGCTCGGTAATGATTCCCTATGTCATGGCAGATCCGGTAATGCTGAGCTATTGCTGCGGTTTTCTCAACTGAGGGACACACCTTATTTGCAGATGGAGGCTAACGTCCAAGCTCAGGCCCAGTGGCGTCGGTTTGAGAAAGCTCGCACGTGGCTCTGTGGTTCTACAACTAAGGATCTCTTTCTCGATCTGATGCTTGGGATCGCTGGAATCGGAATGCACTTTTTGCGGCTAGCCTATCCGGAGCGAGTCCCTTCCCCTCTG
>NZ_JAAHHE010000342.1:0-6326 GCF_010692525.1 Moorena sp. SIO3B2 | reverse complement strand
GGAGCATCAAAAGCTAAGATTATCAAAACTACGCACAGAAAATCCTGAAGAAACACTACCCACAGAGGTAAGCCACGCAAACGGTAGAACCATCCCACTTGAACTAACTGGAGTACAAAGGCTAATAAACCGCCGACAATACCGACTACCCAGACATATCCCGTTAGTTCTTCGGCAAACTGAGTCACAGCAATACCAAGAATTGCTCCCACTAGAGGACTTAACACTAGCTGAACTATTTGCAAGACTCGCTGTCCTAATAGCTTTTTGGAGGCAAATAGTTCCACCAATGACCAGGTTGTCAAGATAGTCAGCAAGACTGGGGGATGAATCTGTGACAGTAACGGTACCTTCGACCACAGTTGGTCACTGTGGAGCAAACCAATTACCAACAGAGGCAGGGCAATTCTCATTCCTGCCGCAGCGGAAGCTGAGAGGGCGGCGAGGAGTGCAATCATGAGTGTAGTTACTTTGGCAAGAGGTTTAGTATAAACCAGTAAAGCTTAGCATAATGTAACAAAATATACAGTTTTTTTGTGATTAAATTAAATATAGGACTTACGAAGTTGAGTTGGTTTTG
Organism: Moorena sp. SIO3B2; assembly: GCF_010692525.1. Lineage (NCBI taxonomy): Bacteria > Bacillati > Cyanobacteriota > Cyanophyceae > Coleofasciculales > Coleofasciculaceae > Moorena > Moorena sp. SIO3B2. The sequence goes on along the minus strand of NZ_JAAHHE010000342.1, from coordinate 5,746 downwards.
CCCCCCTAACCCCCCAAAATTGGGGGGGAATGATGTCAAAGTCCCCCATAATTGGGGGACCAACGGGGGCTTTGCGTAAGTCCTGAAATAACCAGGACTGGGTAAATGGTAAATATTGTTAGCTGGAGAAATAAGGCCATGTCTGAGTCATTATTTGCTGATGCCAGTAAACGATTGCAGAAATCATTGAAATATGTGTCAATTTCCGAGGATGCGATCGCACGCTTAAAATATCCCAAATCTAGTTTGAGCGTTTCTATCCCAGTCCGCATGGATGATGGCTCCTTACAGATGTTTCAGGGCTATCGGGTTCGCTATGACACCACCAGAGGACCAGCAAAAGGGGGAGTGCGGTATCATCCCAATGTTTGTTTAGATGAAGTCCAATCCTTAGCCTTTTGGATGACCTTTAAATGTGCCACCTTAAATTTGCCCTTCGGGGGTGGCAAAGGGGGAATTACTCTAAATCCTAAAGCCTTATCAAAGCTGGAGTTGGAACGGTTAAGTCGTGGTTACATCGATGCGATCGCAGATTTCATTGGACCTGATATTGATATTCTCGCTCCCGACGTTTACACCAACTCCATGATTATGGGTTGGATGATGGATCAATACAGCGTCATTCGCCGTCAAATCAGTCCAGGGGTCGTCACAGGTAAACCCTTGGCATTGGGAGGAAGTGTTGGTCGCGATACCGCTACCGCTACTGGCGCGTTTTTTGTGATTGAATCCATTTTGCCCAAATTTGACCAGCTGCCTCAAAATACCACCGTAGCCGTGCAAGGATTTGGTAATGCTGGTGCTGTGATAGCGCAACTGTTAGCTAAAGCTGGTTATAAAGTTGTGGCTGTCAGTGATTCTCAAGGGGGTATTTATGCCAAAAAAGGGTTAGATATTCCTAGTATTCGCCAATACAAAACATCCAGTCAAGGCATTAAAGCCGTTTACTGTCGAGGTAGCGTTTGCAATATTGTTGAGCATGAAGTCATTACTAATCAAGACCTTTTAGGGTTAGATGTGGATGTGTTGATTCCTGCTGCCTTGGAAAATCAAATTACCGAAGAAAACATTGATAATATCAAAGCCAACTATATCTTTGAAGTAGCCAATGGACCAGTAACCTCGACAGCTGACAATCGTTTGGAAGAAAAAGGCATCTATGTTTTTCCTGACATTTTGGTTAATGCTGGAGGTGTCACGGTTAGCTATTTTGAATGGTTACAAAACCGGAGTGGACACTATTGGAAGCTCGATGAAGTCCATCAGCGTCTGAAAGAAAAAATGCTGGAAGAAACCGAAACAATTTGGTCACTTTCTCAGGAACTAGCGGTTTCCATGCGCACAGCTGCTTATGTTCATGCTTTGAATCGCCTGGGAGACTCTCTGGATGCTAAAGGAACTAGGGATTATTATTGTAAAACTTGAGATGTAGCAGTTGTTAATTGGGTGAGGTACTTTGTAAGTATTCAGCTATCAGCTTATGCGCTACGCGCACGCTACGCGAACAGCCGTCAGCCTTCAGCCGTAACAGTTTGACCCGGTGGTGCGTTACGGGATGGACTGTATCAACACTGGCTACCAATAAAATTAGGGTGAGCTCATCCCTAACGCACCCTACGCCACTGATTTTTCTAGATTGGTGACAAGTTCATTTTGTCGGTAATTTATCACCAATCTAGTGACAAATCATCAGAAAATCTCTAATGGTTTGCTAATTATAACGTTTGAGAATTTTATGATTTTAGCAACAGCGTTATCTAGTTAGCGATCGCATACAGCGCAGCAGAGCATATCGCCAACTTATACACACAACGATCAAACGTTAATTTTCCCTCTGGTAGAGCAAGGCAAATTCCCAAATACCAATAATAGCAAGAGTTTGGTAATTTGATTAAAATTTATAAACAAACCCTTGACAAATAGTCTTTTTTATGAATTTAAACCAAGGCTAGATTAGCTGTTTTGTAACCATTCAGCTATCAGCTGATGCTGTTTTTACCCTGACCATCAGCTGTTGCTGTAACCAACGGTGTATTAATTGTGTCCCACTAGTTATCGAGGGTGTAAACTTAGTGTAAACTTGAATTTATTACTCCCTGGAGAAATTAATTATGCTAACTGAATTGCAGAAGCAGAAATTACCAAGATTGTTTGAAATGTATGACGCCGACAATAACGGTTTCATTGAGCAAGCGGATTTTGAGCGCTTCCTAGAAAGCTACTCTCAGCTTCGCAGCTGGGAGCCAGGCTCACCCAACTACAATTCCTTTCAATCGAAGTTAATGTCTCGTTGGGATAGTATGCAAAAGTTTGCAGACACCAATCGTGACAATAGGATATCTTTAGAGGAATGGTTGGTATATATCGAGAATATCCTTAAAGACCAAGGCGCTTATGAAGCGGAAATACGGGGCATCGCCGGTTTCGTCTTTAGCGTATTTGATACTAATGGGGATGAGCAACTGGATTTGGAGGAATACAGACAATGGTATCGAAGCGCCGGACGTGATGAAAATTTGGCTAACGAGGTATTCAAACGGCTTAATTTAAAGGATGATGACTCCATTTCTAAAGAAAAACATATCGAGCTGATCGATGAATTCTTCCGTAGTGAAGATCCAGAAGCACCTGGTAATTTTGTCTTTGGTCAAGGGTAGATAGAACGGTAAGCATATGCGCTACGCGCAGGCTACGCCAACAGCTATCAGCTGTCAGCCGTCAGCAAATCAACGGGAGGTAGTAAACAAGACGGTGCTGGTACGGCTGGTTGAAAACCCCTGCTCCTCTGATCCGACCCTGTGCAGTTAAAGCGCCTGCTAGCACCTCAAGTAGCACCATCTGTAGCGCATTAGCACCTCAAGTAGCGTGCGCGTAGCGCATTAGCTGATAGCTGACGGCTGAATGCTTACATAGAACCTTACAATATTCCTGTCACAGAAATGTTGCTAAGTAAGCGCCCAGTGTTAAAGGGGAAACTTGCTTCCCCTTTTCCCTACTCCCTAAATTCCCAATTCCCAATTGCTAATGATGCAGGTGCCAACTAGTTCCTTCGACAATATCAGTCCCACAGCGTTACTAGTGGCTTATGCCAGACAGTTTACCGACATTCCTTATGGGCAAGAATTAGCACAATTGGTTAATGCTCAAGCTTTCGTGGAGCAGTTACAAAAACAACAGTCTGATAAATCGTTTGAAGTAGCCGTTTTATTTGAAGGTCGGTATAAAGCTATCAATCAAGTGATGGCTCAATTTCAAAAAACTCAAATCCTTGAACTAGCCTCCGGCTTGATGCCACGGGGCATGGTAATGTCTGGTAACCCTTCTACAACTTTTATCGAGAGTGATTTGCCAGGGATGATAACGCGCAAACAGCAACTGGTGAAACAGCTAATTGGCGGACGCTCAAACTTGCACTTTGTTGGGATTGATGCCACTAGTCAACCCAGCCAATTACCTATCGATGTAGGTTATCTAGATTCCCGAACGCCCATTACTGTAATATCCGAGGGACTACTGCTGTACCTGACATTTAATCAAAAACAGCGGTTGTTTGCTAATGTCCGGGAGTTGCTTCAGGTTTATGGTGGTGTGTGGATAACCCCTGATTTAATTACAAAAGAATATTTGAGTAGGGTACGGCGAAATAGCCCAGCTTGGCAAAAATTGAGCCAGACAGTCAGAGGAATGACAGCCACCTCAGACACAGATACTATCTTTGACAATTTCGATCAGGTTAGACAATTCGTAAATGAGCAAGGGTTTCAGCTTCAGGGGTATAGTATGCTCAATGTATTAGACCAACTAACTTGCTTGCAACCCTTGGGGATTAATCCTGCTGTTGCTGAATCTATACTCGCGGATTCATTTGTTTTTGTGCTTACTCCCGACATCGGAAGTTAAATAGTATGTTAGATTGCATAGTGATTGGAGCAGGGCCAGCTGGTATAGTTACTACCAAAGAATTACTGGAGCAAGGTGTAGGCGAGGTAATCTGTTTAGAGCAAGCAGAGGATTTGGGAGGGGTTTATGCCAATGCCTACGACAGTTTAGTGCTGACTACATCTTGCGCATTTAGTATGTTTTCGGACTTCTGGATAGGTGATGGGAATCAGCACAAATTCTGGACAAAGAACGAAGCAGTTGACTATTGGAAAAGCTATGCCAAACATTTTGGTATTTTCGATAAAATTCGTTTCAAATCGAAAGTTGTAGCACTCACTAATGAAGAAAATCAAGGGTGGCAAATTCAACTAACCTCTGGAGAGATTTTGTACTCAAAACGGGTAGCTTTGGCAATTGGTAACAACAGTATCTCAAATTATCCAGAGTGGAAAGATTTATTAACTGAGGTGGAGTTTTCCCATTCCAAGGAATATCGTAATGCCGATAACTTTGTGGGCAAAACAGTATTAGTGGTTGGGGGAGGTGAGTCAGCTTCAGACATCGCCCTAGAAATATCTCGTGTCGCCAACAAGTGCTGGGTCAGCCTTCGCAATTCAACTGGGTGGATAATACCCAGGAAGAGAGGTGACTATGCTGCCGATACTGCTAGCCATCGCGGTGTATACGGTCTACCAAGGGACTATGGAGATGCTTTGAGCAAACTTATCTTCCGATTAGAGTTGAGCAAAAACGATCCAGTTCATGATACTATAGTTGAGCTAAATCAGAAGGTTAAGGCTAAAAAAGGGGTCTGGGGTACATACGGAACTAAAAATATCTCCTTACCCAAGGCAATTGTCTATCATGGCTGTCAAGTGGTCGGCGAAATAGTGAAGGTAAAAGATGGTGGCTCGACATTGATCGCGGCTGATGGGGAAACCCTTGAAAACGTGGATGCGGTGGTATTTTGTACCGGCTACAAAAACTATGTTTCTTTCCTACCTGAGCACTTGAGAACAACTGACCCCCGGAGTCTTTATAAACATATCTTTCATCCCCAGTATCGGGACAAAATCGCTTGGATTGGTTGGGCACGTCCGGCCATTGGCAGTCAGTTTCCTATTACGGAAATGCAAGCCAGATTTTTGGCCTTGATTTGTACTGGTAAACGAACTCTTCCTGCTTCTGAGGAAATGGAGCAGGTGGTATCTATAGATAAAGCGAAATATTTAGAACAGTTTGAACATAATGCTGCTCGGATCCGAAGCTTGCTTGATTATCATATATACATCGACGAGCTAGCTGATTTAATTGGTTGCAAACCGCCCTTGTGGAAATACTTTTTCTTACATCCTCGGCTCTGGTTTACCATCGTATATGGTCCGACGCAAGGTACCCAGTTTCGTTTACGAGGACCAGGCCAAAAGAAAGCCTTAGCTCAAGAGCTGATCAAGAAGTTACCGGTGATTCCCTTCAATAATCACGTTATCAAAGCTGGTCTAAGAGGTCGTGTGATTTATGGGTTCAAGGCTGTAGTTAAGGGGTTGTTGAATCCGATATATTTTGCTATGAATTTGGTGAGAAACAAAGGTCAATTAGGGTAAGCATATCCGCTACGCGCACGCTACGCGAACAGCGGTCAGCGGTCAGCGGTCAGCTGAAAATAAACCTCTTTAGGGAGAATTTAATAGTTCGAGGTAAGGTATCAGCTGATAAGCTGTTCGGCATTTAAATTGGTATAATAAAAATTAATAAATAACCCAATAATAGGAAATATGCCAGCAAAAAATTATCTGACACAAGAGCAAAAAACAATACTTCAAAAAGCCTTAAAAATAGAAGAAAATGGAAATATTAGAGAACG
>NZ_JAAHHE010000341.1:0-6328 GCF_010692525.1 Moorena sp. SIO3B2 | reverse complement strand
TGTTTTACACCTGGGTAACGTTTACGTCGCCCACACCAACAAACATCACCCCATTGCTTGTCATGCCAGTGAGCATAGCAAACTCGCTATCTGTGTCTAAAACACCGATCAAATCGGGCTTACTGAACTTGGCTACAGCATCTGTAATACCGTCACCGTTCACATCCTCAAAGTTGATATCCTCGGTGCAGCCTTCTCCTGTAGACGGACCAGGCATAAACTCTTCTAAGCAAACTTCCGTAATCGAAGTCGCGTCGAAAACACTGGTACCGAAGATTGCCACAGGTACGGTACCTTTACCCTTCAAATTGAAGGAGCTGGGGAAGGAACCGGGCTTAATGTCTATATCCACAGCCAATTTAACAGGTACATCCACAGTATCTTGTACTGGATCGGTTTGAGTACTATCAGCAATTCCAGTGTTGAGAACTTGACCGGTCAGTGCATCTGTTTCTGATACGGGGTAGATAACCTCAAAGCTTTTCATATCACCTGCACCTAGGAACTCGATAGTTTCATCAAGTCCTGTCAGGGGATCACTAACGGTAACATCAGTTAAATTCGCATCTCCGGTGCTACTGACTTTAATTGTATAGTTGAGATCGTCTCCTTGAGTAACAATACCATTGCCGTCATTATCGACAAAATCTACAAACATCTTGTCGATCTCCAGTTTTGGTTCAGGTAGATCAACTATCTCACTGTCCGTATCTGTAATATCCTCGCCTTGTGGGTCTTCGGCAGCTACGGTAGCAGTGTTTTCAATTGTACCTGCTGTAACATCAGCTGCAGTTACAGTGTAGGTAGCAGTACCAGTTACCTCCTCGCCTGGGTCTAAAGTTCCGTCAAAAGTACCAAAGTCGATCCCACTTAAACCAGGTAAGGGGTCTGTCACTCCTACATCAGTTAAGGTGACATTACCCGTGTTTTCAAGAGTGAAGCTATAGGTAAGTTCGTCCCCTGCACTAATATCTTGAGATGAATCAGCATCGTTGGTAAGTGCTACATCTTTGATCAGATCCACACCAGGCATCTGCTTTACACCGACTGTGGCATCATCGGTGATTGGCTCGGTTTCCGCACTATCAGCAGTAGCAACATTAACCAGAGAATTCCCATTATCTAGATCTGCTTGAGTAACGGTATAGGAAGCCTGATATACCCAAGTTTCCCCAAAGTCTAAATTACCATCTCCATCAGTATCACCGCTAACAAAGGTTGGACTGAAATCATCGCCAGTGTCAGAGGTAAAGTTATCATCAACTAAGGTAATATTAGTTGCTTCTGAACCTTCAACTGTGTTGGTAATTTCATAGGTATATTCGATCTCATCTCCCGCTTCATCAACCTCTGTAACATTGGCTGTTTTTTCAAGTTCAAGTATGGGGTCAGGCAGAGGTGGCACATCTAAATTGCCGAATTGTTTAAAAGGAATTGTTTGTTCTCCGGTATTAATTCCTTCTTGTACAGGGGAAATAACTCGACCACCTGTTAACGCCCCTTGTAAATTACCTGTAGGATTACTACCAGCCTGGCAATCAAGACGGACATCAATACGAACAACTACCTGCTCTCCAGCTTCCAAGTTATCAATGGTTACTGTTCCCTCTAACTCAGAGCCAGACTGAAATAGATCGCCCGTTAATCCCTCGTTGGTGAGAGTAGCTGTACTGTCATTATCACCAATGTTGCCAGTATCGCCAGGATTTACTTCTACGTTAACAATGTCGCTGATAGCAGCACCTGATTGACCAGTTGTATCAGCTAAAAATGAAAAATCAAGTTCGATAGTTTGATTCGCATCTGCTGGATTCTGATCTACGGTAACTACAGCAAAATAAGAAACGATATCGTCACATTCAAAATCTCCAGCTTGTAAAGATTCAACGGTAGTTGTCGTTCCTCCATCACCGTAAGTTCCTCCTCCTGTACTGTGATCGTATGTCTCAGGATTTGCCGCTGCAAAATCAACTGAAAAATCACCACCAGCCATAATTTATTTCTCCTTTTATAACTATAAAATTCGTGAGACTTTCGTAGTATAAACCAACCTGCAAATCGTTGCAATTGATTGAGTTTTTGCAAGCCAAAACTAAAAAAAATAAATCATGGTTAATTTGCAACTGTAACCAGTCATGCTTAATCATTGGCATCAAAGCCTGATATGCTAAGCTATTTAGGGCTAAAATTGCCCCATAAGCCATCTTTTAAATTCAAAAATTTGAAAGCCAATATGTATATTAACCAGAAAAAAATTTTAGAGTCAAGCTGGACAATAAAAAACTCAACAAATATTAGCAATCTGAACACTTTATTTAGGTAATCATTGCTTTGTGAATTATTTGTGAGCATTGTCGTTGATAGTTTTTTTATGGGGGGTGACAGACAAGCTTAAATCCTTACTGGTTAATCAGTTCAGCCCATAGGTTAAATTGTACTCAAAGCCTTATATAGTAAGGTTTTTATGGCTCTTGCTACCTCAGCCTTTGAAAGTCAAGAGTCATATTAAATTTTTGAGTCGATCCGGACAATAAAAATTAAGTAATTATTCCGAAGTACTACGCTATTTGACGTAAACTTTGAATCTAAAAGCGATCGCGAGCTGACTTACTATAGCAGAAGTCAGAAGTCAGAAGTTAAACTATTGCCATACTGTAGTTTGAGACTTTTGTCATGTCCTAATTACCCTGGCGACTGCTATACTATGTGGATTAGTTGACTTTTATAAAATAAAAAATACCCAAGTATTAGTAGCCCAATAACACTATCAATAAGTAGCAAATTTGCCGATATGCTGGTGTTATATAATGTCGGCTAATTAGCCTTAATAAAAATTTGCCCCATCTCCCCATATGCCCACCCTCCCCGCGCCCGGGCCCCACACTCCCCAAGGGGTGCATCTCCTAAAAGCTGTTTGACCCGGTGGTGCGTTACGGGCAGCAACATAACCATGGCTACGAGGGAGAAAATGAGGGCTCCCCCTAACGCACCCTACCCAAGATTTTCAAATATGAGATGCACCCCTCCCCAAGGCAGGATAGTCTCACAAAACCCAAGGCAATTTAGCCGAAGAATTCCAAGGTTTCTCCCAAGAATCACCACCAACTTCTAATCCACATAACTTACTTTCAGCTATCAAAATCGGTTCAACGTTATCCCCACGTCGTTGTTTAAGTTCCAACTTCAGCTGACCTTGCATAGTATCTCGGCAAATGAAATTTAATCCCTTTTCCGTGGGAGCTCGTAGAAGTGTACCAGGTAAATCGGTTGTACCAGTTAACTCTACTTCATACTCACCATTGCGCCCTTGCATCTGCCAATTTCCCCAAGGCTGGATCTGCCAGGTTACTTCTGAATTCCAGGGCACGAATTCATAAAATTTACCTTCGTAGTGAATGCCAATCAAAGCAGCTGCTTCTGCCAACCCCACTACTTCCCGTCTACCACCACCAGCAGTTAGAGCCAGGTCTGGTTGATCGGTAAAACTGTTGCAATTGAGCCAAAACCACTTCTTAGGAAAAGCACGACCCCAATTTTTTTCCCCATAGGCCGGGACATTGGTAAAATCATAGAGCTTACCATTCCAATCAATCCAGCCAGTGGCTAAACCGTGGGCCATCAAGATTTGCCATCCTGGTTCAAATATCTGTAAAAACGAAAGCCAGCCAGCGGTTGATTGCTGGGCTTTTCCCAGATCTCCCCAGCCATAAATCGGTTTAATTTCATAGCGCCAATCACAATAGCCTCCGCTGGCTGGGTCCCGAATAAACCCTTGATTCAAGGTAGCTGTAGCCTGATATCCTTCCTTGATTTGATACTCAAATTTATCGGGGTTAAGGTATTGAGGAGTAATTTGTAATTTAGTTTTACCCCAATGTCCTAGACCTAAGGATTCCGATGACCCCCAAAACTCTTCCGGATGGGGAAAGGTACGACACAGATACTGATCATCAGGGCCTAGAATTTGGGCTGAACCACCACTATAGGGTTGACCACCAATGGGGTCTTCAATGGAATACATAAACGCAAAGGTCTGACCACAATTCGGTAAAGTCACCCGATAGTACCAACCTTCAAAAAAGCGTCCGCTCTTACCGTCCCAGTGATATCCGCTGTGGGGTGTTTGAAAATGATCTGTCATAGACTAGGGTTTGGTTCGATTGAATTTTGATAGTCTCAGCTTAGGGAGAAACAGGATTTTGCCATTAATTCTTAGGCGTTGCTGAATCAGGGTCTGATTTGAGGAGTTGCGTTCCCGGGAGTAATAGCATCACATTTCTCGCCAGATAATCAACCCAAGTCAATCCTACTATGCAATGCCGATTAATGTCAGTAATAATTCTTAACATCAAAGGTACCCTCAAGGGTAATGTCAAGCCAGGGTTAGATTTTCTATGATCAATGTGTTGATTGAAATTAATTACAGCAAGAGGTAAATGATGAGTATAGCAGGAACATGGGGTCAATCTGAGGGTCAATCTGAGATTACAGTGGAGGATATGCAGGTTACTATCACTATGGGTACTCGTCCAAATGGGCGTGGTGTTGTGATCTGTAGTGACCCAGATGTAATACGAGTTAACTTCCCAGATGATCGAGTTTACCAAAAAATTTGGGTTTAAAGCCCCGTCCTTATAGGACGGCTTTTTTTTAAATTAAGACTTGACGGTTTTATCGCATCGTGTTAAGATAAAAACCAATAATGTTATAGATAAACATAGTCTTAAAATAAGTAGATGATGTAAAAAATAAGCTAAGAGCTCAGCTTATTGCATAATCAAATCTAACGATTTGGATATCTACGAAAACATAAGATCAAGAAAAAGTTTATCGAACTTGTTAACTAGATTAGGTACGGTGGGGCACACCGAAACCTAGGTCATAGACTAAATACGCTTGTGGAGAAGAGACCTCTATTTTTCCTGGCTCCGGCCTGGTTAAACAAGTCACCTCGTTGAAGCAAGAATCCCCGTCCTTACAGGGCGGGGAGTGTCAAATAGGTACTCTGATTAATCAAAATCAAATACAGTGGGCCGGGATAGGAACATTAAACGCGAATAACGTTTGGACGAGGTAACAAGTTTAGGTAGTGGTAAAGATGTAGTGGTTTAGCTACTTGTTTACCACTACCGAAGTTTAGACCTCGGCGTTTGAGTCGTAAGTAATAAGCTGTTGTGCATTTAAAATGCACAACAGCTTAGTTAAGATCAGGACCCAAATAGTCTATCAAGCGAAAAAGTTTTTGCTACTCCAAATCCGAGGAAATGTGGCGACATTCTGGTAATTCACTATCTTAAATTTTGGGATGTTCCAGATCCTTCTCTGTGTAATTATTTAAATTATACCTTAATTCAGCAACGCCAATTCTTTTGAAACTCCCCGTCTCTTTAGAGCGGGGAGTTTCAATAATCCGATGGTGGGCAGTGCCTACCAACTAGAAGCGTTGAAAGTTAGCAGGTTACATGTTCGATGTTGGGCAAATAACCTACCCGACAGGAACGCCAAAGGCGAACAACCCCATCACCTTCAACCTTCAACATTTTAGAATTTAGAATTTAGAATTTAGAATTTAGAATTTAGAATTTGGGTAAGTATTCAGCTATCAGCCATCATCCTATGCGCTAGGCGCATAGGCTTAGATGGGCTTTTCCTCAGACTTTCAATTCTCATTAATCTCGAACTATTAAATTCTCCCGTTCGTGTAGCGTGGCTCACGGCTGACAGCTGAAGGCTGACGGCTGAATGCTTATGAATTTGGAATTCTACATTCTGCATTCTACATTCTGCATTCTGACAGACAACCTTCAACCCCATAACCTTTAAAATCCCTAATGCCCGATAAAAAGGTATTCACACCGGAAATGACTGCTGATGGCTCATTTACCTTTTTTTGTTCAGAAATTGGTGAATCCTATCACAGCCGACAAGGTGCCATAGAAGAAGCCCAGGTGAAGTTTGTCAAACCTTGCCAACTGGCGGAAAAAGCCCAACAGCCAGTGCTACGGTTGTTGGATATCTGTTATGGTCTAGGTTACAACACAGCTGCTGCTCTAACGGAAATTTGGACACACAATCCCCACTGCCATGTCCAACTGGTTGCCCTAGAATTAGACTCTACCGTACCACAAGCTGCGATCGCTCAGGGTTGGCTGAATCACTTTCGTGATCCTATCCCCCAACTATTAGAGGCTCTGGCAACTACTGGACTGGTTGAAACCGAGCAATTCCAAGCTCAACTATATCTCGGTGATGCCAGAGAGACTATCCAACAGGTGCAACAAGGTAACTTCCAAGCCGATGCTATCTTTCTTGACCCCTTTTCCCCACC
>NZ_JAAHHE010000340.1:0-6345 GCF_010692525.1 Moorena sp. SIO3B2 | reverse complement strand
ACCCGTCACTCTAAGAGTGCTTGGTTTTGTGTTTGGGGTGATGCAGGTGGCTCTGGGACTAGATATGATTTTGACGGGAGTGAAACTGGAAGCGATCGCACTGAAATTTCTTCTAGGGTTGTAACATAATCGGCGTTGCTGATTCTGAGTATGGTTTCGCCCCCCTAGCCCCCCAATTCTGGGGGGAAAAAAACTCTAAAAGTCCCTTCCGGTGCGCGCCTCCTAGGGCGAGTAAATCGCCCTTGGGTCGCACCGCAAAGTTGGGGGACCCACGGGGGCTTTAAGAAAACCAGATGATCGCGGATTCATTCCTTAATTCAGCAACCCCACATAATCGACCCATAATTACCCGATCTCACCACATACTTCCCATAAATTTCCCTATTCCCGATCACAGACCAAGCTGTTGTCGCAACGCATCGGGCATATTCTCGGCTTTGTCCAAACCTGTAGCATTTTTCCACTTCGTCTGTCGATTCCAAGAGATGCCTTCAAGGTTAGCACTAGTTAGATCTGCACCAGTCAAGTCCATACCATTAAGGTTTGCATCTGTGAGATCTGCACCACTGAGGTCCGCATGTTTGAGGTTTGCACCATTGAGCTTTGCATATCTGAAATCTGAACCAGTCAGGTTCGCACTAGTGAGGTCTGCACCAGTGAGATCCGCACCCATGAAGTTGGCACCACTGAGATCAGCATTCCTGAGATCAGCATTCCTGAGCTCAGTAATACTCAGGTTGGTTTTACTGAGGTTCGCTCTAATTAGCAATGCTTTACTAAGCTTGGCTGTATTAAGGTTAGCTCTCGCAAGATTGGCTTTAGTTAGATCAGCTCCCGTAAGATTAGCTCCAGTAAGTTCAGCGTCATTGAGACTAGCTTGATGAAGTATAGCATTCGCCAAGTCAATGTCAATCAAATCGGCATTTGGGGCATCCAGCCCCCTCATGGAAACACCATAGTTGTTCAAAACCTCAAGGGCTTTTACTCTGGCATGACTAGTAGCTACTCCTGCTCCTGCGGCATTATCGACAATTTGCCATGCCTCATAGATTATCCTTTTTCTGCGCTCTAGACCTTCAAGCATGTAAAGAGACGCTCCAAATAAAAGAGCGAAACCTTCAAGATTTTGCACTTTAGAGACGAACAATAGTTGCTTTACCAAACAAAACCCGTCTGAATCTTGAGGTGAGCAAACTTGTTCGGTTTCAGTTGTCTTTGGCTCCAATGACGTTTCAGTTGTTTTTGGTTCGAATAACGTTTTAGTTATTTTTTGCTCCAATACACTTAATCCCACTAGAAAGAAGTAAGCAATAATGAAGGAAAGCACTACACGAAGCCAGATATTGCTTAGATACTTTTCGCTTTTGGGAACCACTACACGAAGCCAGACATTCCTTAGACGCTTGTTTAATAAGCCAATCACCTGTATCCTTATTTACTAAAAGTCCTGATCTTATTTGCAGTATATAGCAGGTCTTAATTGAGAGAGGTAATTTCGTCCTAGGTTGCGCGGGAGTAGGGAGTAGGGAGTAGGTAACTTCGGAATAGCTATACAGCTTTGGCAAAAGGCATTGCCACCATGAGCAACTGCCGTGGTTTCCCATGAGCAACTTCCCGTTGAGATTGGTTTTAGCACTTTTGGCTTATTTGAATTGGTCAATACATGAGTGCGTATTGTTATAATATGCTATAAGCAAAATAGTATCCCCCCCTGCGCCCGCGCCCCATAATTTGGTGAAAGGGTATTGCAGCTGTTACCCCCTTATAGATTGGGGGATGGGTACCTTGGGTGGAATTTTGCAGGTGGCGCTCTAGCCATCAGAATGCCTGGGAATTTGTCCTGCTTAACAAGGGATAGCTCCTGAAGGGCATCGGGAGCAGGTCAAAGTTGGCTAAAAAATCAACTATATATAGAGTTTTTCGTTCTTATGAGGGACAATCAGTGTCTTGATGCAGTCGGCCAAAGGGTGAAACCCTCAGCATAGGGCTGCATCCCTACTCTGTGTTACGAAGTCTCTGCTCCGATTAACCCACCACAAAAGCACCTCAACCAATTGAGAAATGCTATAAGTGACATACTCCCAAGGCACCTGATGATTTAGAGATGATTTCAAGTTAACTTATTTTGTCCTAAGCTAAGCTGATCTAGCTGGAGCAGTATCTTAGACCCTAGGGTAATACCGAACAGCCACAAAAGATGGTTGTTATGGTCTAACTATTTATGTATTTCACTCAGGGCAAACGCATCTAAAATTATAGAAGCCTTACTCAGAAGCAATGCAGCGCTTTAATCAGGGGGTTTCCACCAGTCGCTACTGCATCAAGACAAAAATTTCAAAATTAATCAGCAAAAATTAATCAGCAAAACTACCTATCCTATGAATCTCATATCCAGTAGGCATTTCAAAATAAGATGCGTCTACCCTGCGTCCTACCCTAAAGTTAAAAAACGCTAATCATCCACCAAGCTATAAAATTAGCTAAAGCAATTAATTCAATTAAAATAACCCAATGATAAGCTTAGAACCAGGAGATTCTATTAAAGACGGCGACTATACCATCCAACGTGAATTAGGAAAGGGAGGCTTTGGAACGACTTACCAAGCTACTCGTCACTTACCCGATGGTCAGGAAGAGATTGTTGCCATAAAAATTGGAAGAGAAGAACTACCCGATAATCAACGAAGCGAAAGAGAAAAAAAATTTAAAGATGAAGCGCAGCGACTCAACCAATTTAACCATAACCATATTGTTAAATTCATAGAGTACTTCTATGAACCAACAATATATCGTCCTTGCATCGTGATGGACTATATCGAAGGAGAGAACCTACACAGACTCACTCAACCAGGGAATGGAATTCCAGAGGAACAAGCCATCAAATATATTCAGCAAGTTGCCGATGCCTTGACAGCAATGCATAAGGTTAAGTTGATTCATAGAGATGTCAAGCCTAGTAATATTATGGTAAGACATGGAACTGAAGAAGCAATACTGATTGATTTTGGGATCTCCCGGGAATTTGTTCCTGACCGGACAATAGAGCTAACGCGACAATGGTCGGAACGTTATGCTCCACCCGAGCAACAACTACGCCGCTTTAAAGCAGGCCCACCACTTGATATCTATGCCTTATCCGCCACCTTCTATTTCTTGTTAACCGGACGCCAACCAGTTAGTAGCAGAGACCGGGAACATGAATTAAAAAGATATAGAAAAGACCCTCAAAAACAAGATGTGGAAAACTTCGTCACCAACAAAAAATTGAGAATAGCAATTCTCAGAGGTATGGAACTAGATCAACAGCGAAGACCTCAGTCAATCTCAGATTGGCTAAAATTACTAGAGTCTCCAGCAATAATAAGTCTAACTGATAGGTTTAGACCTATTGTTGGATATATATTTAGTTTTAGTATTGAAGCTCAAGTTAAAGTTTTATTGACAATTTATAAACTTATAAAATACAGAGATTTATACAGCTTAGAAAAAGCTATCAATCTATTTGAGCAAAATCAAAACAACTATCAAGGAAACAAAGAATTTGAAGAACTCTTTAGTGAAATAACTCGTAGATATGCTCAAGACGTATTAGCTCTAAGCGGAGAGCCAGGAGTTCGTAAGGGAATTGAAAAGTTGGAAGAAATTCAGCAAAGACTGGAGAATAACTTCGACATTGAAAACCTGCCGGAAGATGATATCATCGCTCAGGAATATAAAGATGTTAGTGCTCTTCTAGAGCAGATGATAAATTCCCGTAACGGTAACAATTAGGATTTTCATGTATTATTTAAATAACAGCCAAAGCAATTATCCCCAATAAAGCCAAAGCTGATACAATTGTAGAAGCACCTTTCTTATCCTGAGATAAATCCTCCTGTTCTTCAATCGGTTCTTTAATAGTTTCCCAGCACGCCTCTCTAATGGTCGCACTCCACTCACTGCCCATTTCTGAAAACCAAAACACATTAGGATCACCAATAAATGGCTGACGGTTAATGGTTTGCTCTTCACGGTTGACGGAAATTGGGTGACGGTTAATGGTTGAGCCTTGACGGTTAATGGTTGGCCTTTGATGATTGGTTAATGGGTGACGGTTATGGTAGTATTCGGACTGATATCGGTAAGTATCAACAATAATTGGTTTGGCCTGATCACCAGTAACGGTATTGTTTTTCTGTGACATCGATTAACACCCGATTCTAAAGGTTAACAAGGTAAGGATTCAGCTAAGGCACTACCTGCTGAATGCTGAGTGCTAATAGCTGATTTCTAAGTATCTATAGACTTATCGGGGTAATCACCAATAGTTATGCAGAAAATTTTCAAGACCAGTAAGCGGTCAGCGGTCAGTGGTCAGGGGTCAGTGGTCAGGGGTCAGTGGTCAGCTTATTTTATTCAAAAGCAGCTCAAGTAGGGTGGCACAGGCTTCCAGCCTGTGACCTAACCCATAAGCTAATAGCTGATCGCTATTAGCTTAGCTGAGAGCTGACAGCTGATAGCTGATAGCTGAACGCTTACCCTAAACCTATCGCCTCAAATTAACATAGCGAGTCAGAATCCGAATGATCTCACCCTCGACAGGGGAAGGAATCGGCGGGGTCCACGCTATGACTTCGGCAAAGCGAAGCACGTGCAATTGGTTAATCACACTCTCAACACCTTTGGGTACACCACAGGCGAGGAGGCGGACTGGGGTTTTGCCCTGAGGGACATCATAGATCGGAGCTTTGATGAGCTCTGGAAGCGATGCAGCGCGGTCTTGGGGGTTTCCCCCATGAGCGACTGCATCAAGACAGGAACGTGGGTTTACCATGTATATATCACCTTGTTTCTTTGGTGGTGGAATAGCGATCGCACAGAGGTTGTCGAGCCATAGAGTGCGATCGCTTTGTGCTGGCGAGGGAATTGCCAATCACTGTAACTGCGTACTTTTATAGTATATCCTATCTTGGCCAGTTTGTCAACACTTTGAGTTTAAAAAAAAATTAGAGAAGTATTATTTTCAACAATTCATGCTGCGAGCGGTTACAATCAAACGTAACGACCGTTTAGTATGGTAAGAGGTTAAACACTAAAGTGGTAATTCACTGGAAATTGGCAGTAGTCATGGCTGAGCGCAACATCAGCAACAAAGACCTAGCTGAGATAATTGGAAAGCATCCTAACTCCGTTTCCAGGCTCAAACGGCATCGCCGTCTACCTAGAATTGACGAAGATATACTCAACTCTCTGTGCAAAGCACTCAAGTGCCAACCAGGGGACTTGATAGTCTATCAAGAGGATGAACAAGACCCCTAAAACGGGAAATTTACCGGTAATCGGAAATCGCAAATCGCAAATCGGTAACCGGTAATCGGTAATTTTCCCTGAGCCTTAGCCATCAGCGCGTTATGGATGGGCCCAAAATATAGGAGCCCCTAGCTGTCTGGTGAATCGTCTCTGCAATTTTTTTAGCCACCTTTTCACTAGTCCAGTAGCTGTCGTGAGCACTGCCACCATTGATTAATGCTAAAAATGTCGATTGTATCGGTTTAGCGACATTTTCTAATAATCCAGAACCGTAGGTAAGTACATCTTCAAGTTTGATCACTTTGTCATACTCATCTACTAATTTGGGTAACACTCCTTCTAGGGGCCAAGCAATGGGATCCCCCGGATGTACAAAGTTTTGCCAGGGTAACGCCACTCCTTGTTGAGTCAGACTTCCCAGTAATTCCTTTAGTTTGGAACTAATATCATGGGTACTCCCCTCTCTGGTGTTGCCAACAATATGGATCAGAGTAAATAGGGCAATCGGTGAACCCATGGTATGAACACTAGCCAGAGGAATAGCACTGTCTTGCTCCGATTCGATGCCCAAAATGCTTTTGCGAATCTCCTGAATACTCTGATGACCAGGTATACTTGGGTCATCCCATCGACTAGCAAACAACACATCAAATAGGATAATCGTTCCCCAACTGTGAGTAACTAGGTGCAAACGATCCTGATCTTGGTATCCTTCCAATCCCTGATAGGCTTGTTTACTCATCTGCTCAATAGCCAGAGAGCTAACATGTCTGCTGAGGTAGAGAGCCCCGTCTCCAACGAATTGTAAGATTTGCTTTTCACGGAAGTCTCTGAACCAGAATTCATTCCACACCTTCGATGCATTCAATGCTGCTACTAGTTCCTTCTCCTGCTCAATTACCACATTCCCCCAGTACAGAGGGATCTTTTTGAGTTGAACGGATGACTCAACATTATTTTGAATCAGATCGAAAAGCTTGTCAGCGTATTGGGGTGTTTCTCGATCTTGGCGAGTATTGACACCATGTATAAACAAAATGTAGTCAGTAGCCACGG
>NZ_JAAHHE010000034.1:0-53401 GCF_010692525.1 Moorena sp. SIO3B2 | reverse complement strand
TATTTTTTTATAAAATGACAATTAAGGAGATAAAACGATGAACACTTTTTTTTGTTCTGACCATTCACAGCAGTTAGCCGAAGACATTATCGGTAGTGGTACTAATTACCAAGTGTATGTTTTAGTATAATGCCGCCAACCGTGGCTGTCTAATGCCATGGATTCTAAGTATATTCCAGACAATCTTAGGAAATTGGTGGATGAGGTAAAGCAGCGTAAGCTGCCAGTAAGATTCCTACTGATTGCTAATAATAAAACTCTAAAAGCAGATCAGACTAAGCTTTTGATTTATAGTCACAACGGTGAAGCCAGGTTAAAAGGGTACAGCAAGCTAGAGTTTGATGTGACTAATCTTGGTGAGGTAGCTGGGATTGTCAGACAATTCTTAGCTGGAGAAACGCCAAACTGTGTCACACAAGACAGTGATACTAGAGACATTTTAGTTTGTACCCATGGTAGCCATGATGTGTGTTGCGCCAGGTATGGTAATCCTTTTTACTGCAAAGCCTTAGCTACTGTTGCTGAGTTATCTTTAAGCAATGTCAGACTCTGGAAAGCCAGCCACTTTGGTGGTCATCGGTTTGCTCCCACTGCCATTGACTTGCCAGATGGAAGATACTATGGTGTCTTAGATCAAGATTCATTTAAATCAATTTTAATCCGTAGTGGTGATATTGAATGCTTCAATCGGGTTTATCGAGGTTGGGGAATTCTACCGACTAAAATTCAGGTATTGGAAAGGGAACTTATCCTCCGCTACGGATGGGATTGGTTTAAGCACAAAGTTGGTGGTTCAATTATTAAGGAAGATGTGAATCAGGATTCTATTCAAGCTGAGATCAGCTTTGAAAAACCTAATGGCTTGATTTACCATTGTCGTGCTGAATTAGTTAAAGATGAAAGTAAGACATTGCAGCTGAAAGGATCTTGTGGTGCTCAGAAAGAGTCACTATTTGTTAAATATACTATTAAGAATCTCTGCCTTTACTCGGAATTGCTGGAAATTCTTCCAGTTTATCAACCGCAGATGGCAAGCTAAGAGGTAAGCATTTAGCAGTCAGCCGTCAGCAGTCAGCAGTCAGCCGTCAGCGGTCAGCCGTCAGCTCAACTAGTAGGGTGCGTTATCAACGCACCTTAAATATAGAGTTACTGGTGTTAGTAATTTACTTAGTCATTGGTATAGAGTCCGTGTAGGAATTGTGATAATTTTTGATGGCATATTCCCTACGGTGCGCGTTCACGCTTAGCTTTGAAAAAGCGCGGGGTCGCACCGCTCCCTACTCCCTACTCCCTACTCCCTACTCCCTACTCCCTGTTCCCTATTCCCTTGACTAGATATATTAAGATACATGAATTGGTGGCTGATGCCAACATAATCAAATTGGTCACCGTCGGCTATAAAACCAAGGCGACTATAGAAACCTAGGGCATTAATTCTACTCAGTAGTCTTAAAGCATTGAAATTGTTTGCTTTGGCTTTTTCAATTAATGTTTCCATCAGTTTGGTGCCGATTCCTTGGTGACGAAATTCAGGTAATAGTGCAACGTAGGCAATACTGCCCAATCCGGGAGACAATTCTCTTAATCTTGCTGAACCAATTACCTGATTATTACAGACAGCAACGAGATGAAAAGCACTACTATCGTACTTGTCTTGTTCTGTTCCTTTTTCCATGCCCATAGGCTCTCTGAGCACAAGCCACCGCTGGTGGTACATATCCTCTAACTCTTGTTTAGTTTTAACAGGACGTACTTCAATTGTCGTCATCATGCTTAACCATATTTAGAATGTAGAATGTAGAATGTAGAATGTAGAATGTAGAATTGAGAATGTAGAATTGAGAATGTAGAATTGAGAATTGAGAATTGAGAATTGAGAATTGAGAATGTAGAATTGAGAATTGAGAATTGAGAATTGAGAATGTAGAATTGAGAATTGAGAATTGAGAATTGAGAATGTAGAATTGAGAATGTAGAATTGAGAATGTAGAATTGAGAATTGAGAATTGAGAATTGAGAATTGTAAGCTATCAGCTATCAGCTATCAGCTTTCAGCTTTCAATTAAGAATTAATAATTGTCATAATATGCGCTACGGGCAGGCTACGCCAACAGCTATCAGCTTTGAATTAATTCTAAATTCTACATTTTAAATTATAAATTATTAATTCTACATTTTAAATTATAAATTATTAATTCTGCATTCTAAATTATAAATTCTACATTCTACATCACCTCATAACTTGCGGATTATTGCTAATCCAGCTGTCGATATCTTTTAACACCTGATCGGGAATTTCCCAAGGAAACAAGTGAGCAGTATTGTCATAGCATTGCCATTGGCTATCTTTAAGATGTTTAGCGGTTTCTCGACTTGATGCTGCGGTAATATGGCGATCAGCAGCTCCTGCTAAGACCAGGGAGGGACATTCAATCTGGTTTAAGTCTGGCAAACGGTTATACCCAGCCCTAATGGCAGTGTTGAGTGCTTGTGTAGCGGCTTGGGAGGTCTGTAAATAGGCTGATATGGCGTGGTTGGCAATATACTGGTAGGCGCTGGTAGTGTGTTGTTGGATCAGGTACCGAAAAAGCGATCGCTTACCAAATGTGTCAATATTCCACTGCCATCCTGGTTGTAACCAATTTAAGGCAGAAGCGATCCCGGTATAGAGATTATCCTGCCAACTAATGGGGGGATGATTACCCCAGGGTCGAGCGGCTGTGGCGATTAAAATTAAACCTGTGACTCTCTGAGGTAGCGTCAGAGCAAGCTCCATGGCTAAAATTCCCCCTAAAGACCAACCTAGTATCAAACAGCGGTCAATGTGGTAGTAGTCGAGCAGGGATTCCAAGTCAATCAAGTGGTCGGTCATCTGAAAATCCCGATCAGCTGGACTTCTACCATATCCTCGCAAATCAGGGCTGATAGTCCAGAACCTCTGGGATAGATGTTGGGTAAAAACCGAAACGCACTGACTTGAGCCGGGATGACCGTGAAGGCAGAGAATTGGGAATCCTGACCCCTGGAGGTCAGTGTTGAGATATACTGCTGCTTGGTAGTTTTTTTTAATCCCATTCATGTTAATTGTTAATTGTTAGTTGTGTAAGCATTCAGCCGTGAGCTTTTAGCTCACGCTACGCGAACAGCCGTCAGCCGTCAGCTTATTTTATTCAATAGCACCTCAAGGAGGTTACGCTATGGGCAGAAACTTTGTAAGCATTCAGCTGATAGCTGTTCGCGTAGCGTGCGCGTAGCGAATTAGCTGTTCGCGTAGCGTGCGCATTAGCTGATAGCTGATAGCTGATAGCTGATAGCTGATAACTGAAATGGTATGATCTCTTTTACTTATAATCGCACTGTTCGCTTTTCAGATATGGATGCGGCTGGTGTAGTCTATTTTGCTAATGTTTTATCTATCTGCCATGAAGCCTATGAAGCCTCTCTAGATGCATCGGGCATTAATCTCAAGTCCTTTTTCACTAAGGCAGCTGTGGCAATTCCGATTGTTCATGCCAGTGTAGATTTTTTAGCTCCTATGTTTTGTGGGGATCCACTGCTAATTCATGTGATGCCTGAGCAGTTGAGTGAAAGTAAGTTTGAGATTGCTTATCAGGTTATTGCTTCGTCATCGCAACAGTTACTGGCCAAGGCAATTACGAAGCACGTTTGTATTGATGCGATGACTAGAACTAAAATTCCCTTACCTGAGGAAATCGTGCAATGGCTAGAGCGCTTATGAGGATATTTTTAAGCATATAAACTAAAACGGATTTCAATGGGTTTTAGGAAGGCAAAATGTTACTGGAATATATCTTGTATATTTGATTGAAATAATATAGAATATAGAGTTGAAATGCACATTTTTTTAACCACTTTTGTCAGGCCGTCAGGGACAAAATCCTAGTCTACTAGATTCAACATTTCGGTTCTTCAGTACCTGCTATGCTAAATTTAAAGTTGAAAAACTCAGAAAGCTTACTTTACAAAGGTTATAAGGCTATTTAACTAACATAATTTTCTGAATATGGTCTTTTTTCACTGCTCCCTGCTCCCTGCTCCCTGCTCCCTTCGTCAAAGTGTTAATTTAGCATAACAAGTACGGAATATCCAAAATTTATACCTTTATTTACTAAAAATAAATGACTCAAACTGTCCCCTCTCCTACCGAGGAAAATCTGAATTTAGGCGTTCTGGCTAAAGAAGCTGGAATAGCTCTGGTCATACAATTTGCAGGTGTTGCTGTCACTTATTTGGTGCAGGTATGCCTAGCCCGATGGATGGGCAAAACTGACTATGGCATTTATCAATATGTCATTTCCTGGTCTATACTCTTAGCAATTCCCGCAGGATTCGGTTTACCCCGTACAGTTTTGCGCTTTGTCTCGGAGTACCGAGTTAAACAAGAATGGGGACTATTGTGGGGGATTTTGCGCAGTAGCTGGCTAATTAGTATATTGAATAGTATATTGGTTAGCTTCCTAGCTGCAGGTGTAATTTTACTACTGAATTATTACCACCACTTTACTTATGCCACTCCTTTATTAATTGGTATTGGTCTAGTGCCACTACAATCCTTGATAAATTTACAATTGGCAACAGCTAGAGCTGCCAAGGATATTACTTTAGCATACGCACCATCAAAAATTATTCGGCCTGTGTTGCTACTGTGTGGTGGATTTGTGGTCTTCGAGAAAAGTCACTCCCTAACAGGAATTTCAGCTCTAGAAATCGCTGAGATTGCCTTCCTAGTGACAATTTTGTTGCAGTTGGGATTTTTATTACCTAAATTAAAGAAAGAATTTGAAGCCAGCCAACCAGTATATGCCATTCGAGAGTGGTTGGGTGTAAGTTTCATTTTGTTATTACAATTTAGTTTTTTCATGATTATCAGTCAAACTGACAAAATCATGGTCGGTTCGATATTGGGTCCTGAGCAAGCAGGGATGTACGCTGCGGCAGTGAAAACGGCTAAATGGGTCTCTTTTGTGCTGACAATTATTAATATGGTAGCCGCTCCCAGTTTCACGACCCTGTACGCTAAAGGCGATCTGGAGGGTCTGCAAAAGGTGGTTTCCACAGTTGCTATGTGGATTTTCTGGCCTTCTGTGGCTATGTCCTTATTTCTAATGGTCTTCAGTCAACCCGTTTTAGGAATATTTGGCTCGGATTTTATGGCAGCAAGTTGGCAACTTAAAATTTTGGTTTTGGGCAATTTGGTAAGCGCTGGGTGCGGTTCTGTCGGCTACTTGATGGTGATGACGGGTCATCAAAAAAAATCTGTAAAGGTTTTTGGTTGTGCTGCTGTTTTAAATATCGTGTTAAATGCGATCGCGATTCCTCGGTTTGGTGCAGTGGGTGCAGCTATAGCCACAGCTTTAACTTTAGTCCTGTGGAATATTTGGCTGAGTTTTTTAGTAGTGAAACATGTAGGAGTGAGTCCCCTGGTTTTCAGAGGACTTTTTGAATGGGGTTCCTCAAAATCCGAGATAGGGACGTAACTCTTGGGCTAAGGCTTCACTCCGGATAATGGAGAAATGGTCGCCAGTAATTTTGTGTATCTTGATGCCACCTGTAGTCAGAGAACTCCAATTTTGGATTTGTTTTTGGGTTAATTGTGCCGATTTTCTATCGGTGTAAAAAAGGGTACTCTGACCTGAGTAAGGTTGGGGTACATAGCTATACTTGGCTTCGATATTTGCTTGTGCAACTGCAAATAGGTCGCGTATCTGCTCTAGTCCAATTTCTGGTGGCAAGATTTGAGCTTTGTTTGCCTCTTTAAGGATATAGTTTAATTGCTCGTCCAACTCCAGTTGCCGTAATTTATCCACTGAAACTGCCAGTTTCTTGTTAAACTGTTTTTCATCAAAACGACGACTTAGACTCCCGGCAAAGGCAGTTAACAGCATTGCTCGATCTGGTTTGGGCTTGTTGAGAATGGTAGGATTAATGCTGTCTATTAATGCTAACAGTGTTATTTCATGTCCTGAAGAGCGTAGCTGTTGGGCAATCTCAAAAGCAACGATACCACCGAAAGACCAACCACCGAGTTGGTATGGCCCTTGGGATTGAACGGTCTGTATTGCTTTAATATAAGTAGTAGCCATGTCCTCAATGCGAGTCAAGGGCTCCTGTTCTCCATTAAGCCCTACAGCTTGCAGACCATAGAAAGGTTGTTCCACACCTAACCGGCGAGCTAAAGCTGCATAACACAGAACATTACCTCCCCTGGGATGGATGCAGAAAAATGGTGGCAAAGAACCTGCTGGCTGAATTAGGACTAAAGGTGATAAAAGTTGAGTATTAGTAGCACCACTCAGTAAACTTGCTTGGTCTTTGATAGTGGGTTTGGCGAAGAGGGTTGCCAAGGGTAGATGAGTTCCCAACTGCTGTTCGATACGAGCCATTAAGCGCAAGGCTAACAGGGAATGACCGCCTAAGTCAAAGAAGTTGTCTTGGACTCCCACGGTCGGGATATTGAGAACTTCCGACCAAATTTGTACCAGTTGCAGTTCTGCGATCGTGCGAGGTTCTATTCCTCCTGCTTCTTGAGTAGAAACATTTGGTGCTGGTAATGCCCGTCGGTTCACCTTACCGCTGGGTGTTAACGGTAGGGACTCCAAGACCACAAAAGCTGCAGGAATCATGTAGTCGGGGAGTTGGGTTTGGATCAAGGAGCGCAATTGACTAATCACCGGTTGAGATTCGGTGGGGACTACATAGGCCACCAGCCGTTTATCCCCAGGAGTATCTTCTCGGGCAATCACTACTGCTTCTTTGACTTGAGAGTGTTGTGCCAGTGCTGCTTCTATTTCCCCCAGTTCAATCCGGTAACCCCTGAGCTTGACCTGGAAATCTTTGCGCCCGACAAATTCTAGGCTGCCATCCGGTCGCAAACGACCTAAATCTCCCGTGCGGTAAATGCGTTGGTTGCCCCCAACTGGGTCAGCACAAAATGCCTTCTCGGTCAGCTGAGGCTTGCCCCAATAACCCAGGGCGATGTGGGCACTCCTAATCCCGATTTCTCCATAGAAATCCGTGAGCTGGCCGTTGTGGTCAAGTAAGAGAATTTCGGTTTCACAGAGGGGATAACCCACCGGAACCGTATTCACTACCTCTGTTTGTCCATTGATAAAATTTTGTAAGGTAAAGGTCGCTTCTGTGGAGCCGAGACCATTGACCAAGGTACAATCAATACCAAAGTGCTTTTGGTATTGCGCCACATCTTGGGGTTTGACCTCCTCTCCTCCCAAGACAATTACACGAATCTGAGGCAATTTTTCCTCTGGGCTGAGATGGCTCATCAAGTGTCGGTAGACAGTGGGGGTGGAGTGATAAATGGTAATCCCCTCCTGGGTGAGATATTCCGGCACAGGGGCAAGACCTTCCGACTTGAGGTCAAAGGGGTAGAGGGTAGCACCATTTAACAAAGCCCCAAACATGTCCACAATCGCCGCATCAAAGCACAGGGATGAGAACAGAGTTAACTTATCGCCATTAGCTATTTTGAGATTATTGGTGTAATTCCTGATGTAATGCAGCACATTGCGATGATTTTGGATCACCCCTTTGGGAACTCCGGTAGAACCCGATGTGTAGAGAATGTATGCTAGTTGGTCTGGGGCAATTTCTGGTGGACTGTGTTCCTCAGAACCACCTACATCTTTGTGATCAATCTCATCTATATTGATCACGGTGATTTCCTGTTGGCTTAATTCCACTGCCAAAGACAGGTTCTGGTTGTTGGTCACCACCGCTGTCGCCCTAGAATCGGCCAAGATATAACCGAGTCTTTCTTTCGGATAGCTTGGGTCAACAGCCACATAGGTTTTGCCAGCTTTGAGTACTCCTAAAATGGCGGCAATGGCTGGGGCATCATGTTCCAATAACAGTGCAATGCGTTGTTCGTGATTACCACATTGGTTGAGTACGATCTCGGCGACTTGATTAGCCACCCGTTCTAGTTGTGAATAAGTCCATTGGTATTTCTTGGTTTTGATGGCAATATTCTGGGGATATTGCCTGACCTGTTCGGAAAATCTGTGTGGGATTGATTGTTCAATTTCTGGTTGGGTGAATTCCCTAAAGCCTGGGCTCGGAGCAATCTGCTCGTAATGGTCAGGGTAATGTTTCTGTTGTTCTCTTAACAGGGATAAACTAGAGAGCTTTTGTTGGGGATTAGTGACAATCTGCTCTAATAAATACTGATAGTGCTCTAGGAGTTGCTCCATTCTCAGGGAGCTAAATAGCTCAGTGTTGTACACTAATGTCAGTTGGATCCCCTCTGTCAGTTGGATCCCCTGATGGCTTTCCCGAACATAAACTGTTAAGTCAAACTTGGACTCAGAGTCTTCGAACAAGCGGTTTTCTACGGTTAGACCTGGGAGTTCCAAAGGATTCCTGGGCTCATTCACCATATTGAACCAAACCTGAAATATGGGATTACGGCTGAGATCTCGCTGAGGCTGTAACTCTTCGACGAGCTTCTCAAAGGGCATCTCTTGGTGACCATAAGCTCCCAAAGTGACTTGCCGCACTCGTCCTAATAATTCCCGAAAACTGGGATTACCCCCCAACTCTGTCCGTAACACTAAAGTATTGACAAACAAGCCAATTAGACCTTCTACTTGGGAGTGGCGGCGGTTGGCAATGGGAGTGCCCACAATAATATCTGACTGTCCTGAATATCGCGACAGTAAGACCTTGAAGGCGGCCAGCAAGGTCATGTAAAAGGTCACCCCTTCCTGACTACTCAATTGTTTGAGGGATGAAGTCAGTTTTTCAGAGAGTTTCAGGAATTTTTTCCCACCGGTGTAACTTTGGACCCGGGGACGGGGATAATCTAGGGGCAGTTCTAAAACCGGTAGCTCTCCTGATAACTGCTGTTTCCAGTAGTTAAGGTGGGTTTCTAACACTTCCCCTTGCAACCACTGCCTCTGCCAGGCGGCATAATCGGCATATTGAATCGGTAATTCGGCTAAAGGTGACGGTTGAGCGGAACTTAAAGCTGTATAGATCACCGACAGTTCGTTGAGTACAATTCTTATCGACCAGCCATCAAAGGCGATATGATGCACTTGAAACAGCAGAATATGCTTCTGCTCGGACAGTTGCAAAAGCCTTGCCCGTACTAAAGGCGTTTGTTCTAAATCAAACGGTTGCTTGGCTTGAGCTTCGGTCAACTGTTCCACTTGCTGGGATTGCTGTGGTTGTGATAATTCCCGTAAGTCGATCACCGGCAATCTCAGTTGACACTCAGGCTCGATCACTTGGACTGGCATGGCACCGACGGACTCAAACCGAGTCCGCAGCACTTCGTGACGATTGATGATTTCTGTGAGGGCTTCAGATAGGACATCTATGTCGAGTTGGCCAGTTAGCCGCAAGACGGACAGCACATTGTAGGCCGACGAATCACCTTTAAATAATTGGTTGAGGAACCACAATCTCTGTTGGGCAAAGGAGAGAGGAATCTCACTGTCGCGGTCTATTGGCTTAATAGTGCGATTATTCCGATGAGGAGTCCGCCACTCTCTATTTCTTTGCAAAAAAGCAATTATTTCTGCTTTTTGCTCTTTGATTTGGCTGCGTAGCTCTGGAGTAAGCATTCCTTTGGGAGCTCTAAACTTTAGCTGCTCGCCTTCTACCCATAGTTTGATATTTATACTGTCAAAGTAAACTAAATTTTCTTCTATTGTTTTGATTTTTTTCATGTTCAAATTTCTCCTTCTTCCTCTTCAAAATTTTTGTCAACATTTTCTTCTAATTTATTTCCTAAATCTGGATATTTTTGGATAAGATAATCCGTCAAGTTTGCAATAGTTTGCGCTTCTTCAACAATGACAACTGAAGGTAAAAACTGGTTCAGTTCATCTTCGATCCTGTTAAACAACATTATCACCTCGAGAGAATCACCCGCCAGCTCGAAAAAGTTATCATCAATTCCCACTTGAGAAATCTCCAGTACATCCTGGACAATAGAAGCTAGTTTACGTTCAATTTTGTCGCGGTGGTCAATTTTTTCGATATCAATTTTTTCCATAGTTGCCTCACTGTCTAGGTTAATTTGTTGTTGCAGATATTCTTGTGTGTAAAGTATCAGGAGATTTTTACTGATACTTAGCTGGAGATTATCCCTCTCTCTTGTTGGGCATTGTCCTCCCCTTGAAAACTAAAGTTACACTGTCGATTTTACGTCCTGCTATGACTACTTACTTTCTGAATACTTACTTATTTAAATTGTCTTCAATCAATCGGTTTTAGGAATATTTGGCTCGGAATTTATTGCAGCGAAACTTAGCTTCTTAGCTAAGGCTTCACTGTGGATCATCGAGAAATGGTCGCCAGGAATTTTGTAGATCTTGATGCCACCTGTAGCTAGATAACTCCAACCTTCGATTTGTTTTTGGGCTAATTGTTCCGATCTTTCCTCAGCACAGAAGAGGGTAATCTGACCTGAGTAAGGTTGTGGTACATAAATATGTTTGGCTTGGAAATTGGCTTGTAAAACTGCAAATAGCTGGCGCATCTGCTCTAGCCCGATTTCTGGTGGCAATATCTGAAGTCTTTTTGCCTCCTTAAGGATATAGTTTAATGCTTCGTCCAACCCCAGTTGCCGTATTTCGTCCGCTGACACTGGCAGTTCTTTGTTAAAAGGACGACTTATAATTTTGGCAGTTAACTCTACCAGCATCGCTTCATCTGGTTTGGGCTCGTTGAGAATGCTAGGATTAAAGCTGTCTATCAATGCCAACAGTGCTATTTCATGTCCCAAAGATCGTAACTGTTGGGCAACCTCAAAAGCGACGAGACCACCGAAAGACCAACCGCAAATTTGATATGGTCCTTGGGGTTGAACTGTCTGTATTGCTTTAATATAAGTGGTCGCCATGTCCTCAATACGAGTTAAAAGCTCCTGTTCTCCATTTAGTCCTACAGCTTGCAGACCATAGAAAGGTTGTTCCACACCTAGGTGGCGAGCTAAAGCTGCATAAGCTAAAACATGGCCTCCCACTGGATGAATACAGAAAAATGGTGGCAAAGAACCCGTTTCCTGAATTGGGACTAAGGGCGAGAAAATTTCAGTAGTGGACAGATCTCCTTGTTGTAGTTGGTGGAGGAACAACAATCTCTCTTGGGCAAAACTTAAGGGTAACTCTTGCTGGTGAGATACGGTCGCGATTGCTGGGGATGTGGGTAATTGCTTGTAAATTTGACGAATCCTGTTGAGTTGTTTTTCTAGTTTGGCTACTGTAGGAGCTTCAAGGATAGTGCGTAAGGGGATTTCTACCAAGAAGGTTTCTCGCAACCTGGAAATTAATTGAGCAGCTCGCAGGGAATGTCCCCCTAGCTCGAAGAAGTCGTCGTGGATGCCTACCTGTTTGATTTCCAAGACCGATGCGTAGATGTTGGCCAGCAACTCTTGAAGTGGTGTCTGGGGGGGCACAAAAGAAGCTGATTCCCTGGGGTTTAGTTTGGGTGCAGCTTGGCGATCGGGTTTGTTATACAGAGGTAAACTAGCTAGATGTAGGTCCCGATTGGCAACCAACTCTTCTAGGAGGGTCTGGAAGTTGTCCCGCATCTGCTTAATTGTAGACTCTTTAAACAAATCCGTTTTGTAGCGCAGTATTCCTATTAGTTGTTCGCCTTTCTCCTTCATGGATAGGGACAGATCGAAGTTAGCTATCCCCTCTTCCATCTCCACAAGACTTACCCTAATCCCTGCCATTTCTTGGGGCTTACTAGGAACATTTTGTAGGGCAAACATGGTTCTAGAAAGGATTGTACTAGGTACTCCCACCGACTCTACTAGCTGCTGAAAAGGCAAATGCTGGTGTTCGGTTGCCCCTAGGGTCACTTTACTTACTCGACTCACCAATTCTCGAAAACTGGGGTTTTTCCCTAGGTCGGTACGTAGAAGAACTAGATTACTGAAGTAGCCGATTAGCTTTTTGGTTTCCATTTGTTGGCGACCAGCCACCGGCGAACACAGGATAAGATCTTCTTGCCCTGAATATTGGTAGAGCAAAGTCTTAAACGCCGCTAGCAAAATGACAAACAGAGAAACTCCTTCGTTATATTGAAGGGCTTTGAGCGCTTCGGTTAGGTCTTTGGATAGTACCAGAAATTGAGCTGCCCCACGATAGTTGGGTACAGTTGGAGGCGAGTAGTCAGTAGGTAAATTGAGGAGGGTAATCTTGCCCTGTAGCTGTTGCTTCCAGTAGTCAAGCTGAGACTGCATCACCTCCCCTTGTAGCCATTGCCGTTGGCATTGGGCAAAGTCTACATACTGGATGGGCAGTTCCGGAAGTGGTGAGGGGTTTCCTGCGCAGAAGGCTTCGTAGAGTTTGGCTAACTCCCGTATAAATACAGTATCAGACCAGATATCGTTGATAATATGGTGGATTGTACGCAGGAGTACATGTTCCTTCTCAGCAAGACGCAGCAATTTAAGCCGTATTAATGGTCCTTCTGCTAAGTCGAAGGGTTGCTGGGCTACTTCCTTAGACAGTCGGTGGACTTCTTGTTCCTGTTGTTGTGTTGGCAGTCCTTCCAGGTCTATTAGTGGCAACTCTATAGCTATCTCTGGGGAAATAACCTGGATTGGCTGTCCATTAACCGTAGGAAATGTAGTGCGTAGGATTTCGTGTCGTCGGACAATTTCCCCTATACTTTTCTCTAGAATAGCTAGATCAAGCGCTCCCTGGAGACGAAAAGCTGCCCGTAGGTTATGGACGGGATTTCCTGGCTGCAACTGCTCGATTAACCACAGTCGTTCTTGGCCAAAGGAAAGGGGTAAGTTGCCATTGCGCCCATTTGGTTTAATTGAAAAAGCTTTATTTTTTGACTTGATGTTAGTTCTAATAGATTTCCAGAAGCCTGAAGTTTTTTTTGCTGTCTGGCTTGAATCATTAACTTTTTGTGACATGACTATATAGATATTTACTATAGGTTTAACTATATATATTTTTAAGCGATCGCTACTTATAAAGTATTGAAAATATACACAACACTAATAAAATAAAAGTGCGCGTTTAATTATTTACAAATATATTTTTTTAGAGATTGTTTTTTGTAGAGTATCTCCTTGTTGACTTTCAGAATAGTAGCCATCAAAGGTGTAGCCAAACAACTCAATATCTTCCTGGCAGTATTCTCCTACTAGTTTTTTGGTTTTTTCATTGTAATATGACCGATAGTCTCTATGAATGGTTTTGTTTAAGTGAGGCAGAGAGGCATCAATGCTGAGAACTTTACAGATATAGTCGAAGTCTTGAGGTAAGGTTTCATACCTACCAACAAAATCAACTATTAGCTTGCCATCAGCGTCAGTTATAACATCCTTTTGCAACTTGGTTGTTCCCTTGGCGAAGGGATTTTTGGTTTTGATTACCCACTCTAGATATTCCTCGAAACTTCCCATTGACTTAACCATTTCATGTCTGATATGGGTTGTTTCTTTGAGGATAAAGTGATAATAGGATACTTGCCAGTCCCAGGGATTTCTAACAAAACCAAACTTATAGAAGCTGTTAAATACTTCCTCATCTAGTTCTTTTTTAGCATCCCTTGCTTTTGCGTGTAAAAGAGCAGACTGCCACATTTCGTAAAAGGGGTTGGGTTTGTCACCTAAATTCTTAGGAGGACGAGCTATCTTAAATTTTTCTGGTTCACGAACATAGTCTTTGAGGGCTTCTCTAATACTTAAACCAGCTACTTTACTGATATGAAAAAAAATAAACTTGTGACTGTATGATAATATCATCGCTGTTTTATTCTGTTTGTTGTTTCGGGTGCATCTCATTTTTGCCGTTTGGGTGGTGCGTTACGGGACGGATTGTCCTAACACTTGCTACCGAGGAAATAAGGGCTCGCCCGTCCCTAACGCACCCTACCAACATTTACTGTATGATAATATCATCGCTGTTGTCTTATGTTTTTTATTTCCTACTGTTACCTAGAGAGTTTATCCTTATCTTCATATCCCAAATCAAATGATACAGGTAATACTTTGGCAATTTCCCTTTCATTTTTACGCCATTTATCGGGAGATGGTGCAGACAAGGTTAAGCGAGAAATGGGCAGGGATTGAGAAACCACGTGCTCGATCTTGCTATCCCAAGTCAATCCAGCAAATTCGCTAATTGCTTTTATAGTTTTGGCTGGCTCTCGAACTAAATCCCAATAGCGCACTAGACACCAAGAAGAGGCAGGTAAAGCTTGGAGGTCTTCCCAAATATAGGTATTAGCTATATTCCACTGATAAGCGGCAATTTCTGCTAGGCTACAGTTTTGTAGGGATAGCCATCCTGGGGTTAAAAGGAAAGACCACTCCCTAAAAGGCCAGCCAGGAAGATTTTTATAGGCAACAAAGCGTCGCGATCGCCAGCCTTCCATGATGCTACTGATATTGTCTTGGGGATCTCGATAGAGATAGATAAAGAGCGCTCCGGGAAATACGGCTTTGAGGAAAGGAATGCGTAGGGCATTCTTAGGAGTTTTCTCCAGAAATCGCACCATTCTAGGGCGCTGGTTAACTGGAAGTTCAAGGTAAGCTCGTCTGTCGCGATCGAGCAACTGCCTAGCAAAGCGCTCTCGTAGAGTTGAACAAATGTCAGGAAGGGCATCCGCCTCAATTAGTCGATTAGAACTAAAATTTCGGGTTGAAGGATGAAGTTCTGGTATCCCTTCAATAGTCTCGTGGCTTTCGGAGGCAATTGTCCACAACTCGGGAAACTGGCATAAGGTTTCAAACAACAGAGTACTGCCTGCCCTTGGAGCACAGACAATAAAAAGGGGCTTCTCAAATTCCGGAGATGGGAAATTCTCCTCAAGTACTTTGAGCTCCAGCAACTGCTGCGTTATAGTTACTAGCTCCCCTTCTGTTATTTCCAATTCTGGAGGCAGGCTATGGCCTACTTCAGCTAGGGTTGAGGACGAACGGAAGAACTCCAGAATCTGGGCATGTTTCGGCATACTTACCAGCTGCTGAAAACCTTTCTGAAGTTCTAGATTGTCTACAACTTGATAGCGAGCCTCCCCATGAAGCTTGGACTGAGCTTTAAGCTTTTTCCTCGCCAATGCCAACGAGCCTTTGGTAATCCTTTTAGTGACAGGAGGGTTCGAGGTTGACAACATCGAACTGATCACTTCGATGGCCTTTTTGCCCTTCCCCGATTGGGGGAGCCACTTATTCGCTTTAGAGGCGATTTGTTCCTTAAAATCCAGAATTAAATCTCGGTAAGTTAACTCCCCAGAGCTGTAGTCTCCAAATCGAGAAAATGCCTGTTCCCATCGGCAGCTAAATTCTTTAAGTTTGTGACTTAGTTGCAGCAGCTCCTCCGGAGATATAGGAGAGCTTTGTGCATCAGCAAGGATTTCAGCAGTCCAATTGCCAATCTCTTGGGGGGTCAAGACCTCAAAATAACAGGATTCCATCGGCTTTATGCGATCAGGTACTTATCGAGATATTTCCTTGAGAGACTCAGATAGAGTATGTCCCACGTAGTCTCCATAAAGAATACCTTTTGATGTCAGCTCGATCGCGTCGTTAGATACGGTCACAAAATCTTCTGCTTCCAGTTCTCTCAAAGTTGAAGCACAGAGTTTTTCCAATTTTAAGCCGTAGCGGTTTTTAAATCCCTTCAAATCTAGACGCAATAGCTTCATGCCCAACAAAACCTCTCGAACCATCCGATCCAAACTGGTGAAACGGTAGCCCCGAGCCAATGGCAGTTCGTCCCCCTCAACAATAGCCGCATACTTTTCTAAGTCGCTGGTATTTTGCAACAGGGCACCATCTAGACAGCCAAAGGCCGATACGCCAAAGCCATAAAAATCTATCCCCCGCCAAATACTGGTGGTGTACTTACTTTCGTCGCAGCCATCTTTGGTATAGGTGAAAAAGCTCCAGGGTAGGTAGTTAGCTTTTTCAAACCTCTCCATGGCATATCGCATAAATTGCAGCTCTTGCTCCTCGGAGGGTAAATTCACCGTCTCTTGTCTAACCCCAAGCTTAAAGACTTCTGTGTTGGCAAAAGCTTCCATTTTATAAACTGTTATACTTTCTACCCCCGTATCCAGAGCGCATTCGAGACTTTTAGCCCAAGTTTCTTCTGTCTCTCCTGCCAAACCGCTCAACAGATCGATATTAATCGACCATTTTCCCTGACCTGCTTCCTGGGCAATGTCTATCGCCCTATAAGCCTGTTTTTCATCGTGTCCCCGTCCGCTCAGCTTAATAATATCGTTGTCAAACGATTGCACGCCCATGCTAAGGCGAGTTACCCCTAACTGAGCGAGGGTCTCCATTTTTGAGCGAGAAACAGTTAGAGGTTCAGCTTCTAGAGAGAATTGCTTTTTGCTCTCAAAATGCTTGAAGTTTTTGTGGAGTGCCTCTACTATTTTCTCAAATTGATGCTCCACTAACAAAGACGGAGTTCCGCCACCAAAATACACTGCATGAATTGGTCTGTTTCCTAGGTCAAAGCGATCGCTAACCATTTCGATCTCTCGACAAAGGGCATCTATATATCCTTCTACTTCGGGTTTGTATTCTTTCAAGTCTAAGGTTTTGTAGTAACAGAAAGAACATCTTTGCGTGCAGAAGGGAATATGCAAGTATATGGACAGAGGCTTTTCTGATAATTTTTCTTCCAGAGCTGCTTTTTTCCAATGGCGAAAAGATGGATAGTTGGGAATTAAGGGAAGCCTCTTGGGTTCTAGCTTTGTACGTTGAGCAGTAGCGACCATAAGTTTAATTTTTTCCTTAATTGAGGATTTATTTTTCGACGAGTTACGATTAATAATTAACTATTAATAACCGATACTGCTTCCCTTTTTGAAGATACCATTTTAGTTGAGATAAAATCTGCCAAAACTTTGAGATTACTAAAATATTCAGGGTTCAGTTCCGAGTCAGAAAACTCCACTTCGAAATGTTTCTCGATTAAAGAAATCAGTTCAACGGTAGCAATGGAGTCGAATTCCAGACCATCCTCAAATAAAGATAAATTTTCGTCAATGTCTTCTACCTTGATATTGACATCCAGCTCTTCAGCAATAATTTCTTTGAGTTGATTAACTATTGTTTCAGACATGGTTAAGGAAAAAAAATGGTGAATCCAGTAGACTTCTATCCCTGATGGCCTGACGCATCTATCGAATTGGCCAAAAACGAGCTTTGAGCTGTGAATAGCAGAACACAGACAAAGCAAGGCTTTGAAGGACTTGTGTCAGGCGGTCAGGATCAATATTATCATATCCCCGTCAATAATACTATCAATCAGAGATGATTTGGTCAACACCCTAAATATTTAATTTTTTTTTTCACTTTTTTTACCCATATCGCAATACAATAGTGCTTGGGTTTTCAACCGAGAAAATGCCTTGAATAATGGCTGGGTTCACGGCTTTCTCTCCTATGTGTTCAGCTTCCTTGAAAGCCACAGATAAGTGATTATGAATTGGCAAGGGGGTTTTCAGCCGCGCAGACACTAAGTCAACGGCTTTTGCGGTTACAATCTTATGGGATTTGTGATTTGGTTATTGGATCAGCAACGCCCCATCTTCAACCACTTGAATGAGGTTTTATATTTGCAAGTGCCTACAGTTACAGGATAAGTATAATACCAGAGGATATTGGCATAATATTAAGATTGATGAACCATGAAGATTTTTGATCAAGTTACGAGTTCTGCTAATACACGAACACACCTACTGACAGATGGAGTTCTAAGTTGCTCCTACCAAGAAATTCCAGAGATTTTTGACAGAATTCAGAAGCATTTTAGCAAGTGGGGAATTAGCAAGGAAAATGGCCTTGCCCTCGAATGTGAAAATTCCCTGCCCAATGCCCTAGTCTTGCTATATTTGCTTGAAGTGGAGTCTAGTGTCCTTTTGCTGCCTAAGGTAGTTGGCGGTACTGAACTTAGTAAGTCGCCCCTTCCGCAATTCTGCCGTTACCGTGTGGTGACTGAGAGTGGTAGCACAGTTGATTTGAGACATCCGGAACAGTTTTGCCATCTGGTGGAAAATGAAGGGTGGATTGGCACTGGCGATCAGGCTAATCATGTCAGTCCAAAACTCTATTTGCGGACATCAGGGAGTACAGGAAAACCCAAAATAGCGGTACATTCCCACACCAAGTTAATGGGCAACGCCCTCAACTGTGTTAATAGGTTAGGACTCGAAAGCAACGACCGCATCGCCATACCTGTGCCGATTTTCCATATGTACGGCTTGGGAGCAGCCTTCTTACCTGGGGTAGCAGTTGGAGCATCTATTGACTTGCAGCCAAAGTCTAATCTACTAAGGTACTTGCAGAGAGAGAGAGACTTTAATCCTAATGTAGCCTTCATGACCCCAACTTTCTGTGAAACGTTACTCAAAGGGCGTAAGTCTCCAAGGAAATACAAACTGACTGTGGCAGCGGGCGATCGCATGAGAGAAGATACCTTTGCGCTCTATGAATCTCACATGGGCTGCTTAGTGAAATTGTATGGCAGCACGGAAATGGGAGCGATCGCAGCCGCCAGTCTCCAAGAACCGAGTGAAGTTCGCTCCCAAACCGTCGGAAAACCCATGCCTGGAGTGCAGATGCGTGTGGAAGAAGGAACTGGTGAATCCGGTGAATCCTTTGAAGGAATGGAGGGTGTTGGCGAACTCTGGTGCCAGCACGAATCGGGTTTTGAAGGGTATGTTGATGACAAAGGAAATCCGGTTGTTCAGGATACCCAAAATAATTGGTTCAAAACTAAAGATTTAGGTCGAATCTGGGCAGATGGTCATCTAGAAGTGTTGGGAAGGTGTGACCACAGCGTCAACAGAGACGGACTGCTGGTACTCTTTTCTGATGTAGAGAGGGCAATCGAGTCCATTGAAGGGATAGAATCTGTGGTCGTCGTTTCCAAGGGAGAAAGCCAACGAGGAAAAGGACTTGTCGCCTATTGTGTCCTTGCCAAAAATGCAAAAATTACTGAAGTAGATATCCACACAGCTTGTTTTGAGAGACTACAAAGGCGTGCTATTCCCGATCGAATTTCGATTATGAAATCTTTGCCAACTTTGCCTAATGGTAAAGTCGATCGACAAAAGCTGATCGGTCTCGACGCTTAGGTTGGTGATTAGTGTTTGGTGATTGATGGATTTCACTGGTCGAATTGGTTATCCCGCAACCAATTCGACAAATCTACACTGGTGGTAAAATCTGCCATAGCAACTCCTAAACCTTCTAATTGTTCTAGAGATAATTGTTGAATTCCCTCTAGAACTTCTGAGGATATTGCACCAAGTTTGCCTTCCAGTTGACGGGATATCAGTCCCTGCATTAATAATCTCCCTTCTTCCCGGCCTTGTTCGAGAGCTTGACGAATTTCACCTTTGCGGTCTTCCATAAACACTTCTCGTTTGTGTAATTCTTCCAAGTCTTTTCTACTCATATTGGCTTGATTAGCTATGGTTAGCGCCTGAGCAATTTCCGGGATTTCTGATAAGGTATCGGGAATTGCTTCTAAATTTGGGGCTTCCTTCATAAAATATATCCATTTCTCCGATGCCGTTTCTAACTCTTCTAAAGACCGGGAAAATTTCGGCAGTTCCACAAACACCATGCTTAGGTGTTGGTTTCGGTAGATAAACTTCTCTTGCTCTTCTTGAAATAGAAATCGAGTTAGGTATCGGTCGGTTTGCTCAAACATGGTGAAGTCTGTAATTGTTAAAGCAATCACCGGCTTAAGTTTAGAATATCCTTCTCCATATTTTAATTGAGTGCTATAGGTTTTGGCGAGATTATAGATTACTCGTTTATCAAAAGCTGGAACATTTAACACTTGCATTTCAATAATTACCGTCGAGCCGTCATTTAGAATCGCCTTGACATCCAGGTATGTATCCTTTAACTCCGTAGTATGGCCAGCATTATATGGGTCAATAATCTCTAAGTTATTTATCCGAGATTCTCCTTGATATATCAGAGCATTTAGAAAGCTAATCAGGACTTCTTTACTTTCAGAGGAACCAAAGATTTTCTTAAAAGCAAAGTCGGTTTTGGGGCTGATAAATCTCATGGTTAATTATTGATTGGTGATTGTTGATTAATGAATTTCACTGGTACAACACTACTACTTAATAGGCTTGTAGGGTGGGCAAAAACCGTTTAGTTCTTTTGATAATTCTAGATTCTATAATTTTGCCCACCCTACTTAATAGCTATATCATTGGTTATCCCGCAACCAATTCGACAAATCTACGCTGGTGGTAAAATCTGCCATAGCAACTCCTAAACCTTCTAATTGGTCTAGAGATAATTGTTGAATTTTATCTAGAATTTCTGAAGGTATTGCACCAAGTTTGCCTTCTAGTTGACGGGATATCAATCCCTGCATTAATAATCTCGCTTCTTCCCGGCCTTCTTGTTTACCTTCTTCTCGGCCTTGTTCCCGACCTTCTTGTTTCCCTTCTTCCAGAGCTTGACGAATTTCACCTTTACGGTCTTCCATAAACACTTCTCGTTTGTGTAATTCCTCCAAGTCTTTTCTACTCATATTCGCCTGATTAGCTATGGTTAGCGCCTGAGCAATTTCCGGGATTTCTGATAAGGTATCGGGAATTGCTTCTAAATTTGGGGCTTCTTTCATAAAATATATCCATTTCTCCGATGCCGTTTCTAACTCTTCTAAAGACCGGGAAAATTTCGGCAATTCCACAAACACCATGCTTAGGTGTTGGTTTCGGTAGATAAAGTTATCTTGGTCTTCTTTAAATACAAATCGAGTTAGGTATCGGTCGGTTTGCTCAAACATGGTGAAGTCTGTAATTGTTAAAGCAATCACCGGCTTCAGTTTAGAATATCCTTCTCCATATTTTAATTGAGTGCTATAGGTTTTGGCGAGATTATAGATTACTCGTTTATCAAAAGCTGGAACATTTAACACTTGCATTTCAATAATTACTGTCGAGCCGTCATTTAGAATCGCCTTGACATCCAGGTAGGTATCCTTTAACTCCGTAGTATAGCCAGCATTGTATGGGTCAATAATCTCTAAGT
Source organism: Moorena sp. SIO3B2 (assembly GCF_010692525.1). Taxonomy (NCBI): domain Bacteria; kingdom Bacillati; phylum Cyanobacteriota; class Cyanophyceae; order Coleofasciculales; family Coleofasciculaceae; genus Moorena; species Moorena sp. SIO3B2. Next base: position 32,358 of record NZ_JAAHHE010000034.1, on the reverse strand, counting down.
TATTTATCCTAGATTCTCCTTGATAGATTAAAGCATCTAGAAAGCTGATCAGAACTTCTTTACTCTCAGAAGAACCAAAGATTTTCTTAAAAGCAAAATCGGTTTTGGGGCTGATAAATCTCATGGTTAATTATTGATGGATGATGGGGAGCGGTTTTTGAAGCATAAAATCTGGATTAGAGCAGTATTTTTTCGCTAAATTCGCCACTACCACTATTATGTTTATGATTATTATATCTTATAATAGTACAAATATACTTAATAATATATAACGGGGTATATAGCAATAAAAAACCGTCAGCATATGCTTACTACAAAGCTGACCGCTGATCGCTGACCGCTGACCGCTGTATGCTTACCCTAAGGAATTTTAGCTAAAGCTTCGCGAACGACATCAGAACCAACACCAACTAGGCATGAATTTTCAGTTAGATGACGTTTCCAGGCTCTACTACCTGGTTGCCCTGCAAATAATTGCAGCATATGTCTGGTAATTTTATTCAGCTTAATACCTTTGCCTACCCAGTGATCAATATAGGAAAACATGGCTTCGACCACCTGATGGCGAGTTGGGGGTATAACTGTATCGCTATAGATATCACAATCAGCTTTGGCAAACAGATAGGGATTGTCGTAAGCTGCACGCCCAATCATTACCCCATCGACATACTTCCGTTGTTCTCGCACTTGTTCAAGACTAGTGAATCCACCATTAATTTCCACGAATAAGTCAGGTAACTCCTGCTTGAGACGATGGACGTCACTGTAACGTAAGGGTGGGACGTTGCGATTCTCTTTTGGACTCAAACCCTGTAGCCAAGCCTTGCGAGCATGTACAGTAAAATGCTGACAACCGGCCTCTGAGACAATGCGCACAAAGTTAGCCATGTCTTCATAGCGGTCAAGGTCATCAATACCGATACGGTGCTTGACAGTAACGGGTATGTTCACTACTTTAACCATATCCTCTACACAGCGTGCGACCTGGTCAGGCTGCGCCATCAAACAAGCTCCAAAATTGCCATTTTGCACCCGACTACTGGGACAACCAACGTTGAGATTAATCTGGTCATAGTCCATAGCTTCAGCAATTCGGGCACATTCAGCTAAGTCACTGGGAGTGTCACCACCAACTTGTAAGACTAGGGGTTTCTCCTGTGGGGAAAACCCTAGCAAGCGTTCGCGATCGCCATGAAGAATTGCTGCACTGGTGACCATTTCGGTGTAGAGTAAGGTCCGTCCTGTAATCTGGCGCATGAAATAGCGATAGTGGCGGTCAGTGCGATCCATCATTGGCGCAATACTTAAGGGATAACCGCTACTAATAATTTTGGATTCCGTTGGAAGTGATTCGGGTGAAATAGCTCTACTCAGGGGAGTCATGGGTCGAGGCAGTTATAGCGCTACACGCAAGTCAGAAGTTAGAAGTCAGAAGTCAGAAGTAAGCTATGACTAAGTTTTGGAGTTTATGAATGTCAAACATCTGAATGGGTAGTGCTATACTATCAAGAAGCGTTCGCGCAGCGTGGCCGTAGGCCAATCGCATTTATCCCCAGCTTAACAATTTAGATTAACTTAAACAGTCTCGCGCAATAACTTTCACCTGTTCATAATTCAATTTCCCTTGACCATTGCGCGGTAAAGATTCTACCGCCACCCAATCCTTAGGACACTTGAATTTACTCAAATTCCCCTCTACGTTCTGTTGCACCATCGCAACAGAAACCTGATCGGAACTAGGTACAAAAACAGCGGTTACTACTTGACCCCAATAGTCATCGGGTAAGCCAATCACACAAACATCACTGACGAGCCCTGTGCCACGAATTACCTGTTCTACCTCAGCGGGAAACACATTTTCACCACCGGTAATAATTTTGTTACTGCGACGCCCAACAGTATATAAGTAACCCTGTTGATCGAAATATCCTAAATCGTCGGATTGTAGCGTTTGGACTCTGTTGGGAAATTTACTTAGCTCAGACTCTAGGGCGATATTTTTACTAGCGCTATAGTAGCCATGGAATAAGGACTTTGCCTCAATAGTAATCACACCGGTAGAGAGCGCCTCCACGATTTCCCCAGTACCATTGCGAATTGTCACCTTGGCATGGGGTAACACCTGACCACAACTATTGTTAGCACTGTTAGCACTGTTACCACTGAGGAAATCTTCAGGTTTAAGGGTCACTACACCAGAAGCGGTTTCGGTCATGCCATAGGTGAGAGCTAAAGGAATACGATCTTGTCTTGCTTGTGTTAATAGGGATTCCCAAGCCGGAGCACCCCCTAACAACACTGTCCGAAAGCGGGATAACCAGTCAACCGCATCTTGGTTGATCAGCTTGGCTAGTTGAGTCGGTACCAGAGAGATAAAAAATTCTTTGGGATCAATATCTCGTCCTTTGCCAGCTTTGAGGGCTTTAAAGGGCAAAATCACCATACGTCCACCGGTGGTTAGCGATCGCATAAACTGCATCAAACCACTGACATGATACAGAGGCAAGACACAAAAGGAATTCACTGGCTTGTTCCCAAAATAGTGATGAAACCCTGCTACTGATGCCATCAAGGTTTCCCAAGTGTGAATGGCAAAGCGGATTTTGCCAGATGAGCCCCCTGTGGGAATCATAATGAGTGCTGAGGGCTGATTATTGAATAATTTATATTTAATATTGAGTGTTGAGTGTTTATTATTGAGTTTTGATGGCTCAATGATACTGGCTAATTCTCCGATAATTAGATCGGGATGGATTTGGTTAAGGACTTGTTGCCATTCTGGTTGTACCCAGTGGGGATTCCCTAAGAAGACATGACAATTACTGGAAACAGCAGCTAGGAAAGCGGCGATAAATTTAATAGGACTTTGCTCTACTAAAAGAATTTTCGGTGCTTTTTCCTGGGAAAGTTGGGAGAATTGCTGATAGTATTGCTCAATGAGTTGGTGAAGTTGCTGGCTATCATAACCAATCAGCCATTGTTCACCAGAACGTTGTTGGACATAGCTTAGGGGCTGTTGGACGTATGAATCTTCCCCACATTTACTCTTTAAAGCTTCAACCATCTAACCAAATCACCTTAACACCCAATAACCTTCAACCATCAAACCTTCAACCATCAAACCTTCAACCATCAAACCTTCAACCATCAAACCTTCAACCATCAAACCTTCAACCATCAAACCTTCAACCATCTAAGGTTAAACCTTCATTAAACCAATGGTTGACACCAAAACCTACAGCTCGCTTGAGGTCAGAGAGTTCTGCTGCTAACTGTAGAACCGCTTGTTGACCAATGGTAGTTTCCAAGGCGGATGAAAACACGGTATCAATCGGATAGGTTTGGCAAAACTGCCGTAGTCGTTTCCGAGAACCTGCGATCGCAGCTTTAATCACAAAAATTCCTCGCCATCCCCGCTGGTAACAATGTTCAAGTTGGTCAAGGGTTGCCACAGATTCATCCAATGCGATCGCAGTCGAATAGTTGTGGCTCATCTCCAACATCACATCGAACTGCTCTGGAGGTAGCGGCTGTTCGATAAACTCAACGGCTCCAATAGTGTCACATACCATCAGCCACTGCTCAGCTTGTTGTTTAGTCAATCCCCCATTGGCATCCAAACGCAATTGGGCAGAAGCAGGTATTGCTTCAACCAACTCCTGAACTCTCTTGACTTCATCCTCAATCGGAGCAATACCAATTTTACATTTAAAGCTTCGGTATCCCTGATTCCAGGGAGCTTCCCAGGACTGTTTTGCTGCTTGATTACTCGGTAACAGGTAACTGTAGTGTTGTTTGCTTTGTTCAAAGTCCTTTGTCCAAAGTCCTTTGCCAATCACTAGCTCCCAAGCCGATTCAAACCCAAATTGACAGCAGGGGAGTTGAGCAGGAATGGCGAAAATCTCCTCTGTAGTAATCTCCTGAGGTAATTGCTCGCAAAAATTAAAGGCTTGTTCCAGAGTTTCCGAACCAAACCAAGGGATAGGAGCAATTTCACCCCAGCCAATGTTCCCTATTTCATCACTAAGGCTAAGAATGATACCTTCTCTGACTGTCCATTTGCCATGACTAGTAGACAACGGATGCTTAAAGGGACGCTGGTATGGGTGAAACTTGAACTGATAGTTCGTCATTGATGAATTGCTAATTGCTATTTTTAATTGCTATTGCGCTGCATCCCTATGTAAGCTATCAGCTATCAGCTATCAGCTATCAGCTATCAGCTATCAGCTTTCAGCTTTCAGCTTTCAGCTTTCAGTGATCAGCTTATGGGTTATAGCACTACGCATTCAGATGTAAGACAATTCCTAAACTCCGAAACTTAGTCATAGCTTACTTCTGACTTCTGACTTGCGCGTAGCGCTATATCACAGCATCGAAGCCTGCAGGGTTATTCACAGCGTCGTTCGCACAGCGTGGCCATTCGCGTAGCGTGGCCAACGGCCAAGGCCAAAGCCTGTACCACGCAGATGGTGCTTTTGAATAAAATAAGCTGACCGCTAACGGTTGAGAGCTAACCACTGACGGCTGACCGCTGACGGCTGACCGCTGACGGCTGAATGCTTACATCCCGATTCCCGATTCCCGATTCCCGATTCCCGATTCCCGATTCCCTATTTCCTATTCAACACTTCTAGGTTTAGTCAATACCAATACTCCTAAGGTTCCACCAACAATCGGGTAGTGAGTTGCACGAAATCCTACTTGCCGTGCTAAAGATTCTTGCTTCGGACCACGGGGGAATCGCTGTATACTCGGCCAGATATAGGCATACTCTTCCTCAAGTCCTTGGTGACGGGCTAGGGGAACAACAATCGTTTCCATATACCACTGTTCAAACTGCCGAAACAGAGGCTGAGACGGTAAGTGAAAGTCAAGAATTGCTGCTTTAGCGCCTGGTTTAACAATACGGTAAATCTCCTTTAGGCTTTTGGGGATATCTACGACATTACGTAATCCATATCCCATAGTTGCTCCGTCAAAGGTATTGTCAGCAAATGGTAAATCTAAAACATCCGCCTCTACCCACTCAATGTGTGGTTCAGAGGATTTTTGTTTTGCGATCGCTAACATCTGGGGAGCAAAATCTACTCCATACACCTTTCCTTGAGTGCCTACTTTCTCCGCTAATAGTCGAGTCAGGTCTCCACTGCCACAACAAAGGTCAACACAGGTATCTCCTGGCTTAGGTTCAGCCCATTTAACCGTCATCAGCTTCCAAATTCGATGCTGACCCCAACTGATCCTGTCATTTAGCTGGTCATAGTTAGAAGAGATGTTATCAAAAATTCCCTGAATCTCGTGGGATTGCTCTGACATGATTCGTTCAATTAAGGTTAATTAAGAAACCGACACCCAACAAGAGTCCACTCCAAAAATGTAGCGCTACGGCAATAAACTTACAATTACTCACCTTTTCCGGTTGGTTGTAATGAGCGTTAACATGGCGGCAAAGCTTGATAGCAAAGGGCAATCCCACCAAAGTGAGTAATGTCCATATGGGGAATAGCCCCATGAGCACAAACCCACCAGTAGCAGCGAATAGGCTACCACAAATCCAGGGCAACAGTTGAGCACCTCGTTTGGTGCCAAGGCAAACAATAGGCGATCGCTTCCCAGCTGCTATATCATCCTTTACTTGGTGAAAATGGGAGCAAAATAGAATTAACATAGTCCCAAGACCCACAATTATCGATGCCGCCAGGTTAGTCACAGACCAACTCTGGGTTTGACTGTAGTAGGCAGCTGACATGCCTAACGGACCAAAGCTCAAAAAGGCCAGAATCTCTCCTAGACCTTGGTAGCCCAGGCGGAAGGGAGGTCCTTGGTACATATAGCCAAGGCTGCAGCATAGGAGTACTAACGCCATCAATGTTAAGTCTTGCTGCCACCAGCAGATCAGTAGCATGCCAAGGATAGCCAGTCCTAAACACAGGTTCCCTAGCCAAAAAATTAACGATTTGTTTCCCGTCAGGTTCACTATCGAGTGAGCTTTGTTTTTATCAATCCCAGTCTCAGAGTCAAACACATCGTTACTCAGATTCTCCCAAGCCAGAATCAGAATCGAAGCACTGACAAAGGTCAAAAATATCGTCCAATTGAGGTGATTGGTCTCAAACCATGCCACAGCAGCTGCTACCCAAACATAGATAATTGCCACGCTATACATGGGGGGCTTGATGGCTGCTAGCCACAGTTTCTGTTTGGAGCTAGGAGCATTAATTGTGTTTGTTGTCAAAATAGTCACGGAATATGAATGCCAGTCGTGCTAGAGTGACCGTCAAACCATAAACCAATACTGCTGGGACTGTTCAAGCTTTGGGTCAACGGTCTTCAACGGTGTTAAGGGGCTGACTAGCAGAATACCATTAATCCCAATCAAGGTCGTGAATTGATTATAGGTTAATATTTTGTAAATTTTATTTAAAAAATATTAACTAAAGTTGTAAAATAACAACTATTAATATAAGACTTACGAAAAATTGAACCCTAAACTATATAAGTAGTAGGGTGCGTTATTAACGCACCCTGTAAGTCTTGTAAGCAATCCTAAAAAGTATGACTCAAAAGTATGACCAGTAATGTCAAAGTGCTAGCACGGGATACTCTAGAGATAAAGTCGAAACAGCAAAGATTTGGACTGCCATCTAAATTGGTAGGTTTAGTCTTGGCGATCAAAAAGTATTTCCCAGAAGCTATCAATAGCTTAACGAAAGTTATTGGTAATCGAATCAGACTCTTAGAAAGAGCAGAGATGCTGGCAGATGCTACCAGTTTCCAACGTACTGCAATTATTATGTCAGCCGTGAAACTTGGTGTTTTTGATTATCTGCACAAGCATCCCGGAGTTTCTGCTAATTTAGTAGCCAGGGACTTGAATCTTAATTTGATATCAACCGAGCGATTGCTTAGGGTTTTGGAGAGTCTCGGTTATCTCAACAGTAGCCAAAGTAGCCAAACTAATCATGATCAAGGTGTTGGCTATGTTAACACCAAAATAACTAAGAATTATTTGGTTAAAGAAAGTCCAAGTTATTTGGGTGATTATTACAATCTAGTCTCTCAGACATGGTCATCCTGGTTATCATTAAATTTAACTATCCAAACTGGCAGCTCAAATCAGCAGATGGATTTGTTTAATGGTAATGATGAAACCCTTTATGAGTACTATGCATTTGCTAACGAATATCTGAAAGAACCGTCCCGAGAATTGTTCACTAAAATTCCTATTGATCAGGTTAAGAGAATTATTACTGGCGAAGTGGGTATTACCTTTATAGGCAAGCTACTGGAACGCAAACCCGATGTAGACTTTGTGCTGGCAGGCTTGGAAAATCAAATTAATTTTTTAGAGCGACTTTTAAGCAAGTATCCTTTACCTAAATCTCCGGAAGAGATTATTATATCTCCCGAGGGAAACGCTTTGTCTGACCAGTGGGGTGCTAATGAAGAGTATGATATTGTATTCTTATTTAGAAAATTGTCCTACAGCGATTATGGTAGCCAGTTTATCAAAAAATCTTTTCAGGTTTTAAGACCAAAGGGTATGGTGATTATCCTGGAACCTACCACTGACAGTTTGGTTCCTTCACCATCATTTTTGCCAGAATTAGAAATAATGGATTTATTGATTGGCGGAGTCAAAGCTCCCCCGCTTTACTCCACCGATAAAATTGTTAACCTCTTAAGAGAAGTAGGCTTCATTAAAACTGAAGTGGTGTCTACTCAAAAGGGCAGCTTTTTATTTGTAGTAGGTTGGAAAAATTAATCAGGGATTGTTTATACTAATATCCCCTTGATTTCCGTCTTGATTAGTGACCAAATAAATGATTGGTCATCAAAACCAAAATTTTTACTACCAAAACTATTGCTCATCATTAAAATTAAAAAGCGATGCAGCGCGGTCTTGGGGAGGCAGCGCGGTCTTGGGGGTTTCCCCCATGAGCGACTGCCGTGGTTCCCCCCATGAGCGACTGCATCAAGAAATGATGGTGAGCAATTATATAATTCTAGGGTAAGCGCAAGAAAAATCAAACCAAAATGTGATAGCGATGCAGCGCGGTCTTGGGGGTTCCCCCCACTCGCGCTTTGCATCAAGAATAGAGCAAGGATTATGACCATAGTAAGCCTTGATTATCATAATTATTGAAATTAATTATCAATAGTTTGGAGAATACCCCCTATTTATTGATTTTTGCCCTTACCCTGCTTTTCTTAATTGCCAAACATGCTGATAATTGATCATTAGTAACTATAAATTCTGTAAGTTAAAAAGTTATGTAAAAACAAGTTAAGAACTATGTAGTAAAGAGCGTTAGCGCAGCGTGGCCTACGGCCAATCGCGTTTGTGTTGTTGTTCATTGAGGTAAACACTCCTGTAATTCAAGAAAGCCTATATATGTTAGTCATTCCCTGCCCTGCTAACCTCTTTCATGAGCCTAAAGAGTTACATCAGTTTCTCTTAGCCTGCCAGAAAAAATCTCAAAAACAAGGTATTGCCAAAATTGCCAGTATTTCTCAAGAAATTTCACCCCTCGACCCACTGGCGGTTTTTCAGGCAATTCGGGATAGAGCCGCCCCTTTTGCCGCCACCCCCGAGCCCCTACACTTCTATTTTGAAAATATAAGTAATCAAGAATCAATTGTTGCTATTGATGCGGCTGTATCCCTTAAGTTAGCTGGTGAACAACGGTTCTATAAAGCACAACAATTTATCGACTCATGTTTAGCTAACACCATAATTAGTGGTGAAATAGAGCAGCGATTGGCTGGACCTCATTTCTTCTGTAGTTTTACGTTTTTTGCTGACAAGTTTAATAGTAACAACCCTTTCCCATCTGCCACTATTTTTCTACCTCGCTGGCAAATTTCACTTTGTCAAAGCCGATGTGTAGTAGTGGCTAATCTTGAAATCAACTCTCAAGTTAATCTGGATTGGCTGGTCGAAAGCGTAGGTCGGCAGTTCAATCTAATCACCTCTTCTGGTCGTCTGCTCTACTGTTTTACTGGTAAGGCTAACCATCATGAATTTCTCAAGCAAGATTCAAAAAAAGCCAAAGACTTCAAATTATCGGTTTCATCAGCCTTAAAATCTATCCAAGCCAATCAATTTAGCAAAATTGTCCTTTCCCAAGCCGTCGATGTCGTCTCACCAATACCGTTTAATCTGGTAGATTCTCTGGACAATTTGCGCCATAACTATCCAGATTGCTATATTTTTTCGATCAGTAACGGCAAAGGCAAAAACTTTATTGGCGCTAGTCCTGAACGTCTGATTAGTATTTACGACCATCAGTTAGTGACGGATGCTTTAGCAGGGTCTGCTCCACGAGGTCAAACCCCAGCTGAAGATGCGGATTTGGCGAACCAATTACTTAGTAGTGAAAAAGAGAGACGTGAACATAACGCAGTGAGTGAATTTATTATCCAACGTCTTTGTCAACTGGGTTTGGAACTGGATTTTTCGCCATCTCCCCAACTGCTGAAACTGTCGAATATCCAGCATTTATGGACTCCGATTAAAGCAGCATTACCAGCTCATGTCAATCCCCTAGAGATTATAGCGAAACTGCATCCTACTCCAGCAGTGGCTGGTGTTCCTACCAAAATTGCTTGTGAGCAAATCCGACACTACGAAACCTTTGACCGTTCTCTGTATGCTGCTCCCCTCGGATGGATAGATTATCAAGGCAATAGTGAATTTATCGTTGGGATTCGGTCTGCTTTGATAGCAGGTAATCATGCTCGACTCTACGCTGGTGCTGGAATTGTTGCTGGTTCTGATCCCAATAAAGAACTGGCGGAAATTAACCTGAAGCTAATGGTGCTTCTTAAAGCCTTAGTTTAACCCTGTGTTCATTGGTCGTTGCTGTTGGATAATCAGTTAAAATAATTTCGATATCATGAATTGTAACAATTATAGCAATTCTTATAGCTATGAGGTACAAAGCGATCCCCCTAAATCCCCCTTAAAAAGGGGGACTTTGAGGTTAAAAAGCGTACCTCATAACTGCAATTAACGCGCTTATATTTGATAAATGCTATATAAGTTTCACTATGAGTTAAGAGGAAATCGAGAGCAACCACGGATTCTTTTTTGCCATGGATTCATGGGTAGCAGCCAGGAATTTGATGAAGCAATATCATTACTCTGTGAGGAATTTTGTTGTCTAGCTGTTGATTTACCTGGTCATGGTAAGACCAAAGTTTTAGGTGGGGATGAGTGCTACACTATGCCAAACACTGCTCACGCCTTAAAGGAATTACTAGAGCAGTTAAACTTTGAACCATGCTTTTTAGTTGGCTATTCTATGGGAGGTCGATTGGCTCTCTACATGACCCTTCATTTCCCCGAATGTTTTAGTAAAGTAGTACTCGAATCAGCATCTCCAGGGCTAAAGACTCAAGCAGAACAATTAAAGCGCCGTCAGCGAGATTTGCAAATTGCCGAAAAATTGGAAACTGGGGATTTATTGACCTTCTTATCAAATTGGTACAATCAGCCTCTGTTCAGCTCCCTCAAGCAGCATCCTAAATTTGAACAGATGATCAAGATTCGACAACAAAATAATCCTCTGGAATTAGCTAAATCTCTGCGTCATATCAGTACAGGATGCCAACCATCTCTGTGGGAATCACTCCAACATAATCAAGTTCCTTTGCTTTTGCTAGTTGGAGAGTATGATCATAAATTTAAATCGATTAACTCAGAAATAGTAACACTTTGTACAGAAGCTAATTTAAACGTCATTGCTGATTGTGGACATAACATCCATTTTGAGAACGTCAATGAATTTGTTAAAAATGTTAGACAATTTTTTTAGGGATTAGGAATTATAGCAAAGGTAACAGCGGATCTGGGAGTAGGAATTAGGGATTAAGCATTAGCGGGACTTAAAAGAAATTAGCCCCAAACAAAGCCTAAATCCTTGATTTAAGCTGCCAATACGTTCGTTTGTGTTTGGATCCATCGCCAAAAACCAAAAGACATTGCTGTCCGAAAAGCCTCCAACGTTTCCACAAACGTGGACTTGAGGTCGCAACCACTCCCTGAGTTCTTGCACAACCCGAAAGATACCTGGATGCCAGTAAAACTAAGTCTCGGTGCTGCTGACTTCTACTCGGTAGCCCTGCTGTACTTGGTAGATGCCTGCTTCAGTGACAGCATGAGAGATGACTTGGACTGGGGACTTTTGGGTTAGCATTTGATCAAGGTGAGAGGCTCCTTAATTGGAAAATACTAACTTATTGGATTTAGTGGCTGGTGGGCTGGCGATTGCTATCTTAATAAGTGGTCTGCTCATGCTATTTAAGGGCATATCGGCATTTGGAGACTTTCGGTAAGTAGCGATCGCCAAGGTAAAACCACGTTGGGGATTCAAGATAAAGCTACCTTAATACATGAAATTAGCAAAGGAAAAATTTTTGTTGAAAATCTAAAAAGAAATATCGAGAGAGCCAACCCAAGAGGAGGCAGCAACATCAAGGTAAAAACCGCACTATAAGAGAGCGGTAGTTGAGGGAAGTAAAATTCAGGTCGTCGTCCAAAGAACCATCCAAAACGTCTACCTAAATTCACAAACTCAATCATTATCATCCGAAAAGAAGCAATTTGAAAATCTGCACGATAGAGATAGCCATTATGCAAGTTTTCTACCTCTGATTTATGAAGCTTGTGAAGCTGTTTAAGCTCACTTCCAGTTTGATACATTTTCTGTAGGATAAGATTGTTGGCATTTGCTGCTCTTGCCTGTTCAGTTGCTGCAACAAAGTTTTCTGTGATTGGTTGACGGTAGAAAACTTTCTCTTCTGCATCCTCAACCAGTTCAGGTATAGGAATACTAGGATATGTAACTAGGGGCATCATCCTTTGCCATTGGGTATTAAGAATTTGAGTGTGCTTTAACCGCCCACTGCCACTACATGTACCACAAGTTTCATATTCTCTACGGGTTTTTGTATTACCTTCTGAATCAGTTTCAGTAACAGTTGTCATAACTTGCCCTGTTCCTCCACACCTCCAGCATGTTTCTACAACGTCCCATTGGCTAGGAAGCCAGAGCGGATCAATCCAATTCACATAGCCATTGGGAGGATGAAGAGGAAATAGGTCATAATCCCACATGGGTACAGCAGGACGCTGAAGTGGGCGATAGGTGCCAGAAGCACCACCAAGAGTGATATACCGCCGTACAGTGAGGTAACGTAGCATAGCAACGGCAAATTCCTCATATTGAACCTCAACCAAGTTCAAGAATCTTGCCAAGTTCCGAACAACAAAGATTCCTCGCTCTTCTAAATTCTTACAACCCCTGCTGATACGATCTGCCAGTTGATTTTTCTGTAGTGAACCTAGTTTTAGTTGTGGGTCAATATAAATTTGCTCAAGATATGAGGTGTAATGCTTAATTTTTTCTGCAATGGGATTATATACTCGCTTAACTCTTGTATACGACGATTCTAAGATTAAGTCTGCTATCATTCGCAGCCCATATAAAGACAAGATTATTGCAACTATAACTACAGTCGTGTAGAATTTTAAATTTAAATACCTAAGGCAAAAGATACTCAAAAAAACAATCCCAACTTTAACAAGCAAAGATTGATTTAAATTCAGGAATGTGTAATCCCTATTGTTGAATATTATCAACACAATTAGCGTAGGAATAATGGCAATAGTGGTTAATATAAAAGATGTCTGAATAGAAGGTATTTGCGATAAAACATCCTGTATTGAAGTGGTAAAATCTATTTCAAAATTGTATTCATTATTTTTGAATAGGATAAAAAAGATCAATCCTATACATGTTACACCTATCACAGCAATTAAATATCTAACTATCCGCTCTTCAACATTTTTGGGAGATTTTTCATTAGGAAATCGTTCAAAACCCAAAGTTTTTAACAAGCGAGGATGAATTCCATAACGAACTGATACTCCATCTGTTTTGACAGGTAGAGGCTTCTGATTTGGAATTCTCAGAAGAGCATACTTTAAAGATTTAAGTGTAATAGCAAATAAAAATGCCAATCCTCCGCTTAAAAGTAATTTACATGCGGTTTCAGATGATCGTGATTCATTAAAAACTAATTGAAAAATATTTGTCAAAGCAGCGAACGAGGTAAAAGCTAGTCCGTAACCAAAAGCACAAAATAAAGCCCAAAAAAGGCTACGTACTGGTAAAACCTCGTAAAATCTTGTCTCGATTAGTTGCTCAACTGTTGCACCAAACCTGAAGCGATGAAAAAGACTAGATATAAGAGTTCCTATAAAAAGCGTGGTAAGTATCCATAGCGTTGCTTCAAGCATAGAATTAGCTTCCCAATTCATGACCCTGGCGATGTATTCAATCCTTAAATGTTCCATGTTTGTGATCGTGAAAGAATCCCCCACAAATTCTGGGTGGCTGCATTTTAGATGGGGATAAGGGCCCCATCTAAAATTGTAAGCATTCAGCTAAGGCACTACCTGCTGAATGCTGAGTGCTAATAGCTGATTTTTAAGTATCTATATACTTATTGGGCTAATCACCAAGAATGATGCAGGAAACTTTCAAGACCAGTAAGCATTCAGCGGTCAGCGGTCAGTGGTCAGCTGAATGCTTACCTAAAATTTACCTTCTTCCTTCTGAGTCAGGAGTTGTCTGTCTTAGAGACGAATATTTTAACCTGAAATAGCTTCTATACATAGATTATATCCGATTTTAACTCATATTTATGTTTAAGTTACATTAGGGCAGTAAAACCTCGGTTGTCAACTCTCAACCCTCAACGGTCAACAAAATCAAATCAACATTTAACGAAGGTGCGGCTCGTTCTAACTAAGAGCCTCTAGTTTCTAGAGGGGTAAGAGTTAGGAGAATCGCGAGGAAACACCCTCAAAGATTCTTAACTGTCTTTCGGATGGTGGTGAAAACCCACCCCTTGAAGAGATAAGTGACTCCCTACCTGGCCACACCGAGTGGGCGGCAACTCCACAGAGTGAAGCTGGCAACAGGGCGCAAGCAGAACCAAAGCAGATAGGTATCACTGGCGCTAACGGGGAGGTGACAAGGGTAAAACTAGTCCTAGAAAAGTGTCTAAGAATGAAGCCACAATCTGAGATGTAAATAGTGTGCGACTTGACCCTCTCATTCTCACAGCATTCTTTTCGTGATAGCTGTAATCTCTGAGAAGAGGGTAGGCAAATTGGACTGCCCTAAATCACCAAAACAATCTGACAGACGGAACGAGTAAAAACGACAGCAAGTATGGGTCTGAGGAATAGTCGAACCTCGGTAAGTTATGCCGACTTAATCCCCACTGTCGGGTAGGATGCCACCCAAAACTGGTGGCGGGTATCCAGAATACACAAAACTAATGGAGAGCATGGGTAGACACATGTCAAATAGATATAGTGACCTATGGAAAAGCCAAAAGTGGAAACAACTCCGCCGGAACCTTTTCCGCCTACAGAAGCGAGTGTACAAAGCGGTTCGAGATGGTGACCTGAGAAAGGCGCGGTCTTTACAAAAACTGATTCTGAAATCCCGCTCAGCTCAATTAATGGCAATCCGCCAAGTGACACAGCTTAATCAAGGAAAGAAAACCGCCGGAGTAGATGGGAAAAAGTCCCTAAGCTACAAAGAACGGTTCGAGGTACTAGGAAAACTAAACGACCGTGCGGAAAATTGGACGCATCAAGGGTTGAGGGAAATACCAATACCTAATAAAAACGGTCAGAAGTTACCGCAAGAATAGGGCAGCCTTAATCATAAAGTTTTGACCCTTTTGCCCATAGCCGACCAACCATAAAGGCTGCCCTATTCTAAGGTTTCGTCTCCGGGAGTACAAGAATGTTAAAAGTACCAACAATCCAAGATAGAGCATGGCAATGTTTAGCAAAATATGCTCTCGAACCAGCCCATGAAGCTACGTTCAGTGCCGATAGTTACGGATTCAGAACAGGCAGATGTGCCCAAGACGCACAAAAACGCCTGTTCCTACATCTAAAATCAAACTCTAACGGCATCACAAAAAGAGTAATAGAACTAGACATCAAAAAGTGTTTCGACCGCATCTCCCACAGCTCCATAATGGATAGATTGCTAGCTCCTGCAAGTCTGAAGATGGGGATATTCAGATGTCTAAAAGCAGGCATCAATCCGGAATTCCCGGAGCAAGGAACGCCCCAAGGCGGTGTAGTCAGCCCACTCCTAGCCAACATTGCACTTGACGGAATAGAGAATATACACTCTAGCATCCGATATGCGGATGACATGGTATTTATTCTTAAGCCAAAAGATAATGCTGAGAAAATTCTAGAAAAAGTGAGGAACTTCCTAGCTCAACGCGGCTTAGAAGTAAATCAAGAAAAGACCAAACTAACCAATACGACAGACGGGTTTGACTTCCTGGGTTGGAAATTCCGAGTCCAGAAAAACGGAAAGTTCCGATGCACTCCCTCAGAGGAAAACCATAGAAACTTCCGGAAGAAGATAAAAACCGTGGTCAACAACTCGAATTATGGTGCCAAAATAAAAGCCCAAAAATTAGCCCCCATCGTACGTGGTTGGAGAAACTACCACAAAAGCTGTGACATGAGCAGTTCCCGAGATAGTTTATGGTTCTTGAATAAGACCGCAAACCGTAAGTTCCGCAAGGAAAAGAAAGTAAACCGGTACAAAGCCAACGAACTATGCAAGAAAAGCTTCCCAGCAGTCGGGTATAAACAAAACCAACACGTAAACGTAAAAGGAACCAAGTCCCCTTATGACGGAGACTTAGTCTACTGGAGCATGCGAAACTCCGTACTATACGATGATGCTACCGCCAAGGCTTTAAAAAGGCAAAACCATTCCTGTGGACATTGCGGACACAAATTCTTGAACGACCAGGTTGTACACCTTCATCACGTCGATGGAAACCACGCCAACTGGAAACGCAAGAATCTAATGGCAGTCCATCAAAGCTGCCACCAAGAAATCCACTGGAGCAAGCCGAAAGGCAAACCGAAAGGTTGAGGATATTCAGGAGCTGGATGAGGCGAAAGTTTCACGTCCAGTTCTGAAGCGGAGGTGCCCTGGGTAATACCAGGCATCGACCGTAACAGGGGAGTTTGAGGGGGCGAAATTCCCCATCCCTGCGACGGGTGGGGATGGATAGCCCCTTGGCCGTAGGCCACGCTAAGCGAACAAAAACTTTTAGCGATGGGTTGACGATGTACCACAAAATATATATAATGGTACATATGTCGATAAATGAGGTCAAAGCAATAAGACATCAAGCAGTCAAGGTCAGGATCTATCCAACTCAAGAACAAGTTCATATACTTGCTCAGCACTTTGGCTGTGCCCGCTGGTGGTGGAATTATGCATTGAATCAGTGCATAGAAACCTACAAAGAAACCGGTAAAGGGTTGTCTCGCGCTGCCCTCAATGCTATGTTGCCAAAACTCAAAAAAGATAAAGAAACTGAATGGCTAAAAGATTGCTACTCTCAGGTGTTGCAAGCTGTGAGTCTAAATCTTAGCCGTGCATATCAAAATTTTTTTGAGGGTAGAGCAAAATATCCTAGATTCAAGTCATATCATCATCGCCAATCAATCCAATATCCACAGCGCGTATGCCGCGTAGGAGATTGCCTTAAGTTTCCTGGAAAACTGGGAACTGTCAAGGCAATAATACACCGACCATTAGATGGAGAAATCAAGACTGTTACCGTCAGCAGGACTCCGTCTGGGAAATACTATGCTTCTGTGCTGATGGAGTATGAATCAGAGGACAGGCAGCCTTCCACAGAAGGAAAGGTTATCGGGATTGATTTGGGCATCAAAGATTTTGCGATCACCTACGACGGCGAAAAGACCTCTAAATTTGGTAATCCCAAGCATCTAGCTAAATACGAAAAAAAATTAGCCAAAAAGCAACGTATCGCTGCTCGAAAGAAGAAGAGCAGTAACGGGCGAAAAAAAGCCAGAAAAATTGTAGCTAAAGTATACGAACGGATTGGAAATGTCCGCCAAGACTACCTGCATAAGCTATCCAGAAAAATAGTTGATCAGAATCAAGTAGTGGTAGTCGAAAACCTAAATGTCAAGGGCATGGTTCGTAACCATAAACTAGCTAAAGCAATATCTGACCTGGGTTGGGGAATCTTTGTCAATTTCCTTTCTTATAAGTGTGAAAAAGAAGGAAAGGTATTGGTTGAGATAAACCGGTGGTTCCCCAGCTCTAAAACCTGCTCTAATTGTCATTATCAAATCAAGGAGTTACCGCTTGATGTAAGGGCTTGGACTTGTCCAAGTTGTGGAACTCATCACGACAGAGATGGTAATGCGGCAAATAATATCAGAGCAGAAGGTATCAGAATGCTATCCTCCTCTGGGACGGGGGAGGTTAACGCCAGTGGAGAAGAAGTAAGACCAAGACGTGGACGTCCGTCCAAGTTGAGGCATTCTTCCGTGAAGCTGGAAGCCCCAACCTCTACATTCGCGTAGCGTGGCCATAGGCCAAGTAGGTTGGGGTAGTTCACAATATTCGAATTAAATGTTGATTAACATAATTGAATGCCTATTGATTTTCGCAACACCAATAGCCTCTGGGCTTCCATCCTGGTAGAAACCCTACAGCGCTTGGGATTGACCACAGCAATCATCTGTCCAGGGTCACGCTCAACCCCTCTAACTGTTGCGTTTGCTCAACACCCACAGATCGAGGCGATTCCAGTTCTAGATGAACGTTCAGCCAGCTTTTTCGCCTTAGGCATTGCTCGACAATCAGGAAAACCAGTTGTCCTGGTTTGTACCTCTGGCACGGCTGGGGCTAATTTCTATCCCGCTGTGATTGAAGCCAGAGAAAGCCGAGTACCACTATTAGTTTTGACTGCTGACCGTCCCCCAGAACTCCAAGATTGTCATTCCGGACAAACCATTGACCAAATCAAATTATACGGCAACTATCCCAACTGGCAAAGTACCCTAGCGGTCCCTAAAGCTGATATCAGTATGCTCCGTTATCTACGGCAAACCGTAGTTCATGCTTGGGAGCGAGCCTCCTTTGGCAGCACTCCGCTAACACATTTTCCTACCCCTGGTCCAGTACACCTAAATCTACCCTTCCGTGACCCCCTCCCACCCATTCCCGACACAACCACTAACCCATTAAAATCCCAATTACAACCAGAAGAATTCTTCGCTCACTGTCAGCAGCAAGCTGTAACTGACAACCTGCAAGCTGTAACTGACAACCTGCAACCTGCAACCGCGAAAGTCATACAACAGTGGCAAGAATCCCAGCAAGGAATAATTATCGCTGGTCCAGCTCAACCCCAAAATCCCAAAGACTATTGTAATGCGATCGCATCCTTGTCCAAAACCTTAAGATGGCCTGTACTAGCAGAAGGGCTCTCACCGGTAAGAAACTATTGCGACCTCAACCCCAATCTAATTTCCACCTATGACTTGATCCTGCGTAATCCACGATTAGCGCAACAGCTAAAACCCACAATGGTTATTCACATTGGTGAACTACCGATTAGCAAAGAACTGCGTGCTTGGTTGGATAAATGTCAACCGCGACGTTGGGTGATTGACCCTAGCCACCACAACCTCGACCCCCTCCATGGCAAAACAACTCATCTGCGGATGAGTGTAGAACAACTGGGGATATGGGTAAAGGAGTTGAAAGTTAACCAGTTGAAGGTTGACAAGTTGACGGTTGACAGGTTGACGGTTGACAGGTTGACGGTTGAAGGTTCACCATCGTTGACGGTTGACAGGTTGAAGGTTGAAAGGTTGAAGGTTGACGATTCTAACCTGCAACCTGATAACCTCCAACCTGATAACCTGCAACCTGATAACCTGCAACCTGATAACCTGCAACCTGATAACCTGCAACCTGATAACCTGCAACCTGATGACCTGCAACCTGATAACCTGCAACCTGATAACCTGCAACCTGATAACCTGCAACCTGATAACCTGCAACCTGATAACCTGCAACCTGATAACCTGCAACCTTACCTAAAAAAGTGGTGTGAGGCTGAAGCGAAGGTCAGGGCAAAGGTTGACCAAACAATGACTAAAATGAGTCAGTTGTTTGAAGGGAAAGCGGCTTGGTTACTGTCCCAATGTCTACCACCGGAAACACCTCTATTTATTGCTAACAGCATGCCAGTCAGAGATGTGGAGTTCTTTTGGAAACCTGGTAACAGGAGGATTCGACCTTGGTTTAATCGGGGCGCTAATGGGATTGATGGTACCTTATCAACAGCTTTAGGTATTGCTCATCGTAATCAAAGTAGTGTGATGCTAACGGGTGACTTAGCATTTTTGCATGACAGCAATGGTTTCCTAATTAAAAACAAGTTTGTTGGTCATTTAACCATTATATTAATTAATAACAATGGTGGTGGCATTTTCGAGATGTTGCCCATTGCCAAATTTGACCCACCCTTTGAAGAATTCTTTGCCACACCCCAAGATGTCAATTTTTCACAGTTGTGTCTGACTTATGGAGTAGAGCACCAGCTGATTGAATCATTGCAGCAGCTCAAGCAAGGTTTAAACCCACTTCCTAGCCAAGGCATTAGAGTGTTAGAATTGCCTACTGACCGTAGAAAAGATGCTAGTTGGCGTCAAAATATTTTAAGTCTAATGACTACTGATTTTTTCATTAGTAACTAACATGAACCAGGCGATTTCTACCGGCAGTTTTTGCCTTATATAGTGCTTTATCAGCCTCGTAAAATAAATTATCTGGGGATGATTTTACTGAGGGAATCGTACTGGCACCCCCCAGGCTGACGGTAACAATGTCACTCACCAGAGAACCAGAATGAGGGATCGCCTTTTTGTAGAGTTTAGTTTCAATTGTCTCTGCTACCTGAATAGCGCCTTGTATATCAGTACTCGGCAAAATTACCACAAATTCCTCACCCCCATAGCGAGCCACCAGATCCCCTGGACGCTTTGCTGCTTCACCAAGGATTTGAGCAACTTGTTTAAGACACTCATCTCCTGATTGGTGTCCATAAGTGTCATTGTAACGCTTAAAAAAATCAATGTCACACAATACTAAAGACAAGGGGTTTTCTTCCCGTGCCAGTCGATACCATTCGTTGTTAAAATATTTGTCAAAGGCTCGGCGGTTGGCAACTTGGGTTAAGCCATCGATAGTAGCGAGGCGTTCCAACTCTTTATTGGCGATTTTTAACTGTATCATTGTCCAACTTGATTCAATCAAACGACGTACTCTTCGTCGCAAAACTGGCCAGTGAATTGGCTTAGTTATATAATCCGTCGCACCGGCTTCAAACGCTCGTTCTACAGATTGCTCATCATAGAGTGCTGTAATCATTAGTATAGGAGGACATTCGGAACCAAAGTTATCCTTCAATTTAGCACAGCAGGTAAACCCATCAAGTATGGGCATTCTGGCATCTAACAGCACAATGTCTGGCAATTTTTGCTCACAGATATTCAGACATTGCTCACCGTTGCTAGCTTCAATGACTTTATATCCTTCCTTTGTCAAGCTACGACGTAGCACCAAGCGTAGGATCTTCTCATCATCAACCACGAGAACCTGAGGAGTTTTATTATTAAAGTTATTCAAGTCAGTATTATCCATTATTGCTGCTTGAGTCAGTAATGTATTTCTTATCGATAGCTCTTGGTTATCTTGGCTAGAAATTAATTGAAATTTTGATCGGTAATATCTGTTTAATCTAACCTAAGAGGATTAAATCTTCTAAAGATTAGTCAACAATCAAGTCGTAACCCCTGAAACTGTTATAGCCGAATCCTTGACCTAAAAAGGATTTCGCCTTATTCAAGATAAACAGGATTTACGCACAGACTCTACCTGTAGGGTGGGCAAAACATTGCCCACCCTACAGGTAGAGTAAAATTGAGGTATTTGCGTAAGTCCTAATAAATTAATGTAGACCGACGGACTTGGAAACACTCCTGCATCCAGTGGTAATGCCAGTGGTGAGATAAGTTAACCTATTCAACAACAGTCAATTTGCCCCAGGCATTGCTATTCCTAGTAAAATGAGAGAAACAGCTATCCTGGAAGCCCTATTGTCAAGTACCCACTGAACTAATGGCACTTTCCTCGATCATTCGGACACTAGAGCACTCCCCTCTCACCAGTGAACTACTCACGAAACTCAATCGCCAACAGTCTCTATCTCTGAATGGTATTCCCCGTTTGCCAAAGGGATTAGTAGCATCAGCCCTGGCCAAGGCAGACCAACGTCTGCTATTCGTAGTCTGTAGCACCCTAGAAGAAGCAAGTCGCTGGGCAACCCAACTGGAAGCCATGGGTTGGGATACAGTCCACTTATACCCCACCTCAGAAGCATCCCCCTATGAACCCTTTGACCCAGAGTCGGAAATGACCTGGGGACAAATGCAAGTATTGGCAGATTTGGTCGAAAGGTTGAAGGTTGACAGGTTGCCAGTTGAAAGTTCGGACTTACAACCTTCATTGGTTCAACGTTCAACTCATGGGATGGCTATTGTTGCCACTCAAGCAGCACTCCAACCCCACTTGCCCCCTGTCGATGCCTTTAAGCCCTACTGCCTTACCCTTAACCAGGGCATGACTTGGGATGGCAAAAACCTTGATCAAAAGTTGGCACAGCTGGGTTATGAACGGGTTCCCCTAGTGGAAACAGAAGGTCAGTGGAGTCGGCGGGGTGATATTGTAGATGTTTTCCCGGTAGCCTTAGAATTGCCAGTGCGACTGGAATGGTTCGGGGATGAGTTAGAGCAGTTGCGGGAGTTTGACCCCGCAACCCAGCGTTCCCTGGATAAAATTGACGGCATCGTGCTGACCCCCACGGATTTTGGTCACATTATTAGCCAAGTGCTGAGAACCTCAAAGGCTGAACTAATCCAATCTTATCTCTCACCTCAGGAGCAAGAATCTTTCGAGGAAGGTCAGTCTTTAGAGGGTAGCCGCCGTTTCTTGGGTATTGCCTTTGACCAGCCAGCCTCTCTACTAGATTACCTGCCAGAAAATACTTTAATTGTCATTGATGAACCAGAACAGTGTGCTGCCCATTGCGATCGCTGGGTGGAACATGCCGAAGAACAATTAGAGGAACTGAATCATTCCCTGCCCTGTCTCCATCGTTATTTTGATCATGCTCTAGAGTTGAAGGTTAACCAGTTTCAGGTTGAAGGTTCACCACCGTTGAATGTTAACCAGTTTCAGGTTGAA
This sequence comes from Moorena sp. SIO3B2, assembly GCF_010692525.1. Lineage (NCBI taxonomy): Bacteria > Bacillati > Cyanobacteriota > Cyanophyceae > Coleofasciculales > Coleofasciculaceae > Moorena > Moorena sp. SIO3B2. Next base: position 10,147 of record NZ_JAAHHE010000034.1, on the reverse strand, counting down.
GGTTCACCACCGTTGAAGGTTAACCAGTTTCAGGTTGAAGGTTCACCACCGTTGAAGGTTAACCAGTTTCAGGTTGAAGGTTCACCACCGTTGAAGGTTAACCAGTTTCAGGTTGAAGGTTCGAACCTTGGCCAAAAGGCCACGTTACGCGAACAATCTAATAACCTTCAACCAGCCAACCTTGGCCAAAAGGCCACGCTACGCGAACAACCTACTAACCTTCCACCAGCCAACCTTGGCCAAAAGGCCACGCTACGCGAACAACCTACTAACCTTCCACCAATCCTGTATTTATCAGAATTGGTGGAAGAAACTACCCAAAATGCCGTTAATCTGGCTAGCCGCTCTGTACCAGTAACACCCCACCAGTTTGCCAAACTAGCAGAAGTACTCCGAGAGCAGAGCGATCGCCGTTTCTCTATTTGGCTGGTTTCTGCCCAACCTAGTCGTTCCGTTGCCCTGCTCCAAGAACATGATTGTCCTGCCCAGTTTGTCCCCAACCCTCGGGATTACCCAGCTATTGAAAAATTAAATATCCAGAGGACAGCGGTAGCGGTCAAGTATTCGGGCTTAGCCGAACTAGAGGGATTTATCCTCCCTACTTACCGCATCGTGGTTGTGACTGACCGGGAGTTCTTTGGGCAGCATACCTTGGCAACTCCCAGTTATATCCGTAAGCGCCGCCGTGCTGCCTCCCAACAGGTTGACCCCAATAAGCTACGTCCAGGGGATTATGTGGTTCACAAGAATCATGGGATCGGTCAGTTCCTCAAGCTGGAAAAATTAAGCATAAATAATGAAACTCGTGAGTATTTGGTGATCAAGTACGCTGATGGTTTGCTCCGGGTGGCAGCGGATCAGTTGGGAGTACTATCTCGGTTTCGACATACAGGTACGGGTTTGCCTCAACTCCACAAGATGTCTGGTAAAACCTGGGAGAAAACCAAAAATCGTGTCCGTAAAAGTATTAAGAAAGTAGCGGTGGATTTGCTGAAGCTCTATGCCCAGCGAGCACAGCAGTCTGGTTATTGCTTTCCAGCGGATTCCCCTTGGCAGCAGGAATTAGAAGATTCTTTCCCCTACCAACCTACTCCTGACCAACTCAAGGCGATACAGGATGTGAAACGGGATTTAGAGAGCGATCGCCCTATGGATCGCTTAGTTTGTGGGGATGTGGGGTTTGGTAAAACAGAAGTGGCAATTCGGGCTATTTTTAAAGCTGTGACCTCTAACAAGCAAGTAGCTTTCCTTGCCCCAACCACTATCCTTACTCAGCAGCATTATCATACCATCAAAGAACGGTTTTCTCCCTACCCCATCAATGTCGGTCTACTCAACCGCTTTCGTAGCCCCCAGGAAAAGCGTGATATTCTTCAACGCCTTAAAACTGGGGAGTTAGATGTGGTGGTAGGTACCCATCAGTTGCTAGGGAAAAGTGTAACGTTTCGAGAGTTAGGGCTGCTGGTGATAGATGAAGAACAGCGGTTTGGTGTCAACCAGAAGGAAAAAATTAAATCTTTCAAAACTCAGGTAGATGTATTGACCCTCAGCGCTACTCCCATTCCCCGTACCCTCTATATGTCCTTATCGGGGGTACGAGAAATGAGTTTAATTACTACACCACCACCCTTACGGCGTCCCATTAAAACCCACTTATCTCCCTATAAACCAGAAGCTGTCCGCACCGCCATTCGTATGGAACTTGACCGAGGCGGTCAGGTATTCTATGTCGTACCTCGCGTTGAAGGGATTGAAGAAGTTGCTGCGGAACTCAGGGAAATGATCCTTGAGGCCAGAATCGCCATTGCTCACGGTCAGCTCGACCCAGCAGAATTAGAGTCAATTATGCTCACCTTTAGCAACGGTGAGGCAGATATCCTAGTGTGTACTACGATTATTGAATCTGGGCTAGATATTCCTAGAGTCAACACCATTGTGATCGAAGATGCTCACAAATTTGGTCTTGCCCAACTCTACCAATTGCGAGGACGAGTAGGTCGGGCGGGGATTCAAGCCCACGCTTGGTTACTTTATCCTAACCAGAAGGTACTCTCAGAAGCAGCCAAGAAACGCTTACGAGCAATTCAGGAGTTCACTCAACTCGGGTCAGGTTATCTGTTAGCAACCCGGGATATGGAAATTCGAGGGGTGGGGAATCTCCTAGGTGTAGAACAATCCGGTCAGATGGAAGCCATTGGCTTTGACCTCTACATGGAAATGCTGCAAGAAGCGATTAAGGAAATTCAAGGGCAAGAAATTCCCCAAGTAGATGATACTCAGATTGACCTTCAGATTACAGCCTTTATTCCCGCTGACTATATTCCAGATATAGACCAAAAAATCAGTGCTTATCGAGGAGTAGCTGCAGCAGCCTCCCAAAAGGAGTTAGCACAGATCGCAGCAGATTGGAGCGATCGCTATGGTCCAATTCCCTCCGTGGCAGAGCAATTACTGCGGGTGATGGAGCTAAAACAGTTAGGGAAGTCTTTGGGATTTTCCCGAATTCGACCTGAGGGTAAACAACACATTCTCCTAGAAACACCCATGGAGGAACCAGCCTGGAAGTTACTGCAAGAGAACCTGCCCCAACATTTGCGATCGCGTTTTGTCTATTCTCCTGGTAAAGTTACGGTTCGTGGTTTAGGTCTGCTCAAGACGAATAAACAGCTAGAGAGCCTGATTGACTGGTTAGGCAAGATGCAAGGCGCACTGCCAGAACCGACTGTGGTTGGGTTACCCCAATCCCCAATCCCTAATTCCTAATCCCACACTCCCTAATCAGTAATTGGTAACTGGGGAGTGTGGGGAGATGGGGAGATGGGGAGATGGGGGAGGTTTTTATTAAGGGTAATTATCCTGATACCGAGTTGCATTCAAAGATAGTAGATCCGGAGATGGGGAGATGGGAAGATTGGGGGAAGAGAAAGTTGTACGTTTGAGCGCAACTTGGTATGAGATCATATAAGATGATGGCTGTTGAGTGTTCACCAGCAAAAGTCAACAATCAACCAATTAGTTTTATCAAAAATTCATAGTTTGATTGGTCTTTCTTCTTTAAAACTTTACCAAACCTTTGTTGTGTATTTTTGTCCTTGAAATCAGGTAAGCTGTGATGGTCAGCTCATAGAATTTAGTATAAATTGTAACTGAAAATAAGCAGTTAACCTATTTTCATTGAAGTTGGTAAAAGCGTCGGTAAAAACCAGTATATTAGTCCTATCGAGTCCAATATCTTGGCTTACTTTGAGCAAGAAAAAAAGAAGTCGTCGGGCACGCGCCCCGCGTCGGTAATGTCGAATCGCAATTAAAATTTCCAGCTTTCTCAAATCACAGAAGAAATAACAGGATTATTGAGAATATAGGCAGTTTGTTAACATTAATTAAAATTAAATTATAATTATAATACCATCTTTAAACCTTTATCTGTAGTTTTTGATACAAATTTAGATGAGCTTACCCAGGGTAATGTCAGCTTTTTAAGAGTGGAAAACCCTGGCCAAAAGGCCACGCGTGCGCGTTCAAGAAGCTTATTTATTATGGCTTTGAGCTGAAAGCTGATTAAGAATGGCTGATAACACCTCAAGTAGCGTGGCTTTTAGCCAAGTCTGAATGCTGAAGTCTTAGCTCATCAGTTAAGTGGTAACACTTGAGCTCCTGTGCAGTTGTTTTGGTAGTGTCATAAGATGTTGGCTGTTGAGTGTTCACCAGCAACAGCCAACAGTCAACCAATTAGTTTTATCAAAATTTCATAGTTTGATTGGTCTTTCTTCTTTTAACCTTTACCAAACTTTTCCATTGTATTTTTATGCTTGAAATAAGGTAATATATCAGCTTTTTAAGAATGGAAAACCCTGGCCAAAAGGCCACGCGTGCGCGTTCAAGAAGCTTATTTATTATGGCTTTGAGCTGAAAGCTGATTAAGAATGGCTGATAGCTGAATGCTGAATGATGAAAGCTTACCTAATAAGTTAAGTGGTAACAATTGAGCTCATGTCCGGTTGTTTTGGTAGTGTTTATAGTTGTTATTTGTGGTAATAGGTAATAACTCGGGAGTAATCCCAATTACCTATTACTAATTACACAAGCTTTACAATACCTAGGCGACCGGACATGCTATGAATTATAGCTATATAAATTTTTATAAATTACCGCCAATATGGCAATACAGCTCAATAGTAATCGTGTTTGATTACTTGATGTCTACCTACTTAATTAGAACTCTGCAAAAGCCATTCCACAGGTGCGACCCGTGGCGAATTTAATTCGCCAAGGTCAAGGGCACCTATAGGAATGCCTTAGCTGAGGACTTTATTGATTAAATTTAGAGATGTATAGCCATGTTCAGAACTAACAAGCAAAGTACCAATCCATCCCTCTCACAGGTAGCTGATCTCAATACCAGTCTAACTCCGCGTGATCCACTGCCCAACAAACGTGTTGATTTACTAAAACCTGTGCGCCGATGGCTGGATCAAATAGAAATTACAGATCAAACCCTAGCTAGATTCCTCTCCAAAATTATTCCTGGTCAATGTCCCTTTGAGCGGGATTTAAAACTTTTCGGTCACTTAGTACTACACATCCCTCCCCTATGTAAGCTCAACCCTCTCTACGAGCAATTAGCTAGCCTACGTTTTCGGGCTCTGTGTTACCTAGTGGATCAGTGTGGAGAGGATATTGAATTTTACGCTTGAGAGGGGTATACCTTCTCTGTTTCGGCTAAGCAAATACACAAAGTTGATTACACATTTCACAAAACTCAAAGGCTTACAATGTCAGGGTTACAGAGATTGGGACTAGGTAATTAATTCTGCTATCGGTGCTTAGTAGTTAGTACTCAAAACGTAAGCATTCAACCTAGCGCATAAGCTAATCGCTGATAGCGATAGGCTGAATGCTTACCTCAAAACTACTAACTACTAATAACTAATCACAGGAGACGAAAGCTAATCGCCTTGATTTCTAGTTAAGGTGATTAGTCGCCACCCATCTTTGGTGCTAATCGCAGTTTGTGCAATAAGCTTACTCAGCTGTAGCCAGTTCTGTGCTGCCACGAACGCGACGACGGGTCAGGGTGTTGTATAGCATTATACCAATGGCTTTAATCAGATTACCCTCTAGTTCCTGGAACATCTTCATATTCATGCCAAACGCAGCATTAGCTTCTTCCACAATCCGATCCGCTGTGGCATCATCAATGGGTAGCTCATCCATGGCTTGCCGATACGTGGCTTTGAATCCCTTCTCATCAGAGATTTGCTTGAATTCATAAAAAGCAGTACCTTGCCCATCTGATAAATTCATCCCCCGCTGGGCAATCTTTTTGAGAATCTGTCCACCAGATAAGTCCCCTAAATAGCGGGTGTAGGAGTGAGCAACCAATAGTTCTGGTTCCTTCTCAGAGATATCTTTAATTCTTTGGACATACTCTTTAGTGGCCACTGAGGGTACTACTTGCTGTTGCCAGTTAGAACCGAAGTAATAGCATAGGTCTTGCTCTAGGCTCTTTTTCCGATCAAGCTCTTGGAAGTAGATTTTTGAAACAATGGGGTGTTCCCGATGGCGCTCCATCTCTTCTTCCATCGTGGAATAGACGAAGTAAAGGTTGGATACTAATTTCCGGTAGGAGGTTTTTTCAACGGTTCCTTTCAAAAAGCACTTGACAAAACCCACATTCTCTGCCATGGTATGGGATTTTTTTGTCCCCTCACGTAACTTGGTGGCTAAATTGGTACTCATTCTTTATTTTTGTTCCTAAAGTTGACGGTATTTGTATTACTACTTACAGACAAGCGAATATCTTTCCAAATTATTAGAGTAAACTGATTTAATGAAAAATTTTGTTAAGAATTCTTACGTCAAGCCGAGATTCTATCTCCCCCACGGTCAGAGAGCAAGTTCATAGATCCTGAAACTGATCAGTTTAGCAACGGTTTGATCAGTACACAGAGGGGGGAAGGGAGAAGTTGTATGCTAGATTCAAAGGCTCAACTGTCGCAACCATCCAAAAAACTCTAGAAACTAGCAAGACACCAGGATTATTTAAGTAAAAATACTTAGGCAGTCGTCAGCCATCAGCTCTCAGCCATCAGCCATCAGCCATCAGCTGAGAGCTCTGAGCTCTCAGCGATTGGGCTGTGGCCACGCTACTTGAGGTGTTTATGCGCTACGGGCACGCTGTCTTGATCCAAAAGCGAGTGGTTTTGGGTCTACAGACCCAAAACCACGGCAGTTGCTCATGGGGGGAACCCCCGCAGGTCGGCACTGTCTCCCCAAGACCGTAATGGTGCGCTTGACCCGTAATTAAATTCGCCACGGGTCGCACCTCTGCCTCCCCAAGACCGTAATGGTGCGTTTTCCGTAGGCGAATTAAATTCGCCACGGGTCGCACCTCTGCCTCCCCTTTGGCTGACTGCATCGCTACTTGAGGTGCTTTGAATAAAATAAGCTGACGCCTGACTGCTGACTGCTGTTCGCGTAGCGTGCGCGTAGCGCATATGCTTACAAGCAGTCTTGTGAAAGGGGGTGCGACAAGGCGTAAGGGAACCTCGCCAAGGGAACGGGCACCAAGAGAGTGGAAATTTGTTTCACCATGGTGAGGCTGCCAATGCCTTGGCAGTTTAATCAGATTTTTTCTAGCCCCGAATTCCCAGAGAGTCTATTCCTTGAATTGACGCAACACACTAAACGCCTGAGAACGCCACCCTTCTGGCAATAGGGACAACACCAAAGCAACCCAAGCTTTTGAGGGGGAGCAAGCTTTTCCTGACCAAACTAATTCACGTCCGGTTGATGTTTGTCCAATTTCAATCAGCCGCAATCCTAGTAGTAGCTTAGTTTCCGTCAGGCGCGATCGCCTAACTGTCTCCAACATTTCTGACTCAAAGTTATAACTTTCTAGATAATGCAGTTTATCCTTTAAATACGGAATTGCTCGACTAATCCCTTGCTGTTGGGCATGGAATCGATATTCCATTAATAATTCGGGTAAATAATAGGCTTTCTTTCCCGCAATAGCCAGCCGAACAAATAAATCATTATCTTCACAATTTTGGATATTATGACGCATAAATTCCAAGTCTTTAAACGCCTGCATTCGAAATAATGTAGCGCCAATTTGAAAGCTCTGCTGAATAAAAACAACCTCAATTAAATTATCAACAATACCTTCGATTAAATTAGTTCTTCCCCACCTCTGAGAGTTGAATTTTGTAGCTGATTCATCCCTAGTATTATTAATATTAATTACCCAATGATCTGTCCCAACAAAATCAAGACTATGGTCTAGCTCTAAAATAGCCGTTGTTTTGGATAAAAATTCAGGTGTCAGCCGGTCATCATCATCAAATTTAATAAAATATTCCCCCAATGCGGCATCAAATCCAGAGCGCATATTATTACTTTTGCCAATATTTTTGGGGTGACGGATGTAGTTAATTCGGCTATCCTGATACTGGGACATTAACTCAGGAGTGTCATCAGTTGAACCATCATCACAGACAATTAATTCCCAGTCTTGATACGTTTGTTTAATAACACTGTCAATCGCATAAGGAAGTAAATTCACGCGATTGAATGTAGGAATACACACACTCACCTTGGGGACTCGTTGAATCATTGTATTGTTATAGATGAAACTATCAAGCCACTCAATTCATTGGTTCTTTGACATTAAATTATCCTCTTGGATACCTGATATCAAGTCCGGTTACAACGAACTAGATATGACTTATAGCAATGTCTTGATGCAGTCGCTCATGGGGAGGGGCTGTGTGCGGAACCTGCGTCCGCACCTTGTAAGCCCCGTGGGAACCCCCAAGACCGCGCTGCATCGCTTTCTTACCTAACCTGAAGATATGATGAAAATTCTCATGCTATCTGCCACCTTTCCTTATCCCCCCACTAGGGGAGGAACTCAGGTTCGGACATTTAATTTACTAAAACATCTTAAGTTAAGTCATGATATCACCATGATTACTCAACGTTCAGAAGATGTCACGGATCAGGAAGTGGAAAAACTAGGGAAATGGGTAGATGAATTGGTGGTTTTCCCCCAACCAAAGCCTTGTGATCCCTCAGGAGGAATCTGGGGCAAAGTAAAGCGATTTAGTAATTTTATTCGCCAAGGCATCCCCCCCAGTGTGCTACATCTCTACTCCCCGGACATTCAGCAATGGGTGGATGAAGCTGTGGCGGCTGGAAGGTTTGACATTATTACCTGTGAACATAGTGTAAATGAAATATATGTACGACCAGAATGGCGACAGCAGCTGGGAACGGTGGTGAATATTCACAGTTCTGTGTATGGTACGTTCCGTAATCAGTTGGAAACAGGAACCTCGGAAAATCAGCTGAGAGACCAGTTAAATTTACCCCTGTTGCGCCGCTATGAGGAACGATACTGTGCCAAATTTACTGGTCTTGTGGTCACAACACCGGAGGATCAAAGCCAGATAGCTGCCTACAAGCCATCGGGTAAAATGGTGGTGATTCCAAATGGGGTAGATTTGACTCAATTTACCGAACGCACTGCTGACCCAGGGGGACATCGCATAGTTTTTATTGGAGCTATGGATAACCGAGCCAACATTGATGCTGTAAGCTTTTTCAGCTTGGAGGTCTTTCCAGCCATTAAAGAACGCTATCAAGATGCTAAGCTGGACCTGGTAGGAGCAAGACCAGTACCTTCGGTGTGGTCGTTGGCAGAATTGTCGGGAATTACGGTCACCGGTCGTGTGCCATCAATGGTAGAGTATCTCCATCAAGCAACTATCTGTGTGGTACCGATGCGGACTGGCTTTGGCATTAAAAACAAGACCCTGGAAGCAATGGCGGCTGGGGTACCTGTAGTGGGAAGCGATCGCGGTTTGGAGGGACTGGCGGTTGATGGTGCCAATACACCCCTGCGAGCATTGCGGGCAAATCATGTTAATGAGTATCTTAGTGCCATCACTCGTTTGTTTGAAGACCCACAGCTGCGAGCAAAGTTGTCTCAAAACGCGCGTTCATTGATCGAGAATGAATACACCTGGGATCGGGCTGGTCAATGCTACGAACAAGCCTTAACTCAGTCAGTGGTTAGGGGTTAGTGAAATCTGTTCATGTGACATACTCCCACACTGAATCGAAGATTACAGTGTGGGCTTCTTACCAACTCCAGCCATCACTATCGGCTTTCGCCGACGCGGGGCGCGTTCGGATACTCGGTAAGCTTTATTAACGACACGGGATGCCCCTCCGCACCGGAACAATACAATGAGTTCTATTTTTTAGGCACGTAAGTGGCTGACAAACCAGCATTTAAGGCCGTAGGCCACGCTACGCGAACGGCTTTGTTTATCAGTACATATATTATAGCAATTTTATAATACCCTGTGCAAAATTCATCCCACACCTATGCTACGCATTAGGTGTGGGGCTTCTTTTGCCGGACAGCTAAAACCTCCGAGAGTAGGGAAACTCCGTATAGCAGTCGCCAGGGCAGTTAGGACATGACAAAAGTCTCAAACCCTTTGTAAGCGCAAGAGTTTGACTTCTGACAAATGACTTCTGACTTTTGACTTCTGCTATAACGGTGGCAAACCCCTATAAATCACTGTGACTGGAAGTCATAGAGAGATTAGGATACCTGGTGTTTGGTAAATCGGGAAATTTGAATTTTTAACTATATTTTCTAGAGGAAAATTCACAATTAGTATAAATGTATTGGAATGAAGATATAATACATTTATACTGTCCGATTTTTTCGGTAGTGTTATTTGTCGTTGTTTTTTGGGTTTTGGGTAATAGGTAATCGGGAATTACTCTGCAGTAATCAGAATTATCAAAAACCCCAACCTTGGCAATATCGATTATCACGTATTTTATACAATAAGAAGTTGGAGTAAATTAAAATTACGAAATGTTAATAAAAGTTTAGATTTTTTTCAAAAAGTATAAATAAATTAATCCTTAACTCATGTAAAAAGTGAGATATAGCAGAAGTCAGAAGTCACAAGTCATTTGTCAGAAGTCAAACTCTTGCGCTTACAAAGGGTTTGAGACTTTTGTCATGTCCTAACTGCCCTGTCTTGATGCAGTCGCTCATGGGGGAAACCACGGCAGTCGCTCATGGGGGGGACCACGGCAGTCGCTCATGGGGGGAACC